>CAYJDN010000183.1:0-3199 GCA_964368925.1 uncultured Desulfovibrionaceae bacterium
CCCAATTCAAACAAAACTAAAAAGTTTTGGTTTTCTCTCCCCCAAATTAAAAATTCCCCAAAAACTCCCCAAAAAACTTTATAACATTTCGCCTGTGATTTCTTCGTCGGTGAGATAACAAGCTGGATCGTCTGCCCAAATATCGCCGTGTACGGCTTCGGCACGGTGCCTGAAGTTACCGCCGCAAATATTTAGGAAGCGGCAGCGGGTGCAGCGGCCGTGTAGATGTGGTCTTTTATCTTTGAATTTGTGAAGTAATTCTATTTGTGGATCTACCCAAATTTCGGAGAATGGGCGTTCTAGGACGTTACCGAAGCTTATATGCCTTAGGAACTGGTCGGCGTGTACTTGTCCGTCCCAAGAGATACAGCCGATACCACGGCCAGAAGAGTTGCCTTCATTATACTGTAATAATTGTAATACTTCTGCGGCACGTTTTGGATCTTCTTTGAGTAGGCGTAGGTAGACTAATGGGCCATCGGCGTGATTATCTACGGTCAGGATTTCTTTTGGAGTTCCTTCGTCGTGTAGTTTTCTTGTTTCGTCCATGATGAGGTTTACGACTTCACGGGTTTGAGCGTGGTCTAGGTCTTCTTTTACTAATTCTGATCCACGTCCTGCGTATACGAGGTGATAGAAGCAAGCTCTTGGTATTTCGTATTCACGTAGAATTTGAAATATTTTAGGCACTTCGTTCACATTTTGTTTATTGATTGTGAAGCGTAATCCTACTTTAATACCTTCTTCTTGGCAGTAGCTTATACCTTCGAGGGCACGGCGGAATGAGCCTTTAACTTTACGGAATTTGTCGTGTACTTCTTCATCGCCGTCTAGTGAAATGCCTACATAAGAGAAGCCAACTTCTTTGAATTCTTTAGCTTTTTCTTTAGTGATGAGCGTTCCATTTGTAGAAATAACGGCTCTCATACCTTTTGAAGTGGCGTGGTGAGCTAGTTCGGTTAGGTCTTTACGAATGAGTGGTTCACCGCCTGAAAATAGAATAACAGGTGAGCCAAAGGCCGCCAAATCGTCGATCATAGCTTTTGCTTGTACTGTTGAGATGGGGTCTTTGCCTTCGTTTTCTTCGACGGCGTGAGCGTAGCAGTGTACGCATTTTAGATTGCATCTTTTTGTCATATTCCAAACGACAACAGGTTTTTTATCTGCTGAGAATTGGAGAAGATGTGAGGGAAGTTTGCCAGATTCTCTGCCATAGCGTAGAGCATCTGATGGTTCTACTTGACCACAATAAAGTTTTGAAATACCGATCATTTAATCTTTCCTTAGGTTAATATATCTTTAGGTAAAAAATTCTACTTGAAGACTATAAAAAATATGCGTATAAGTGAACAAGGCAATAATTTTACTTATATGTGTAATTATTTTTGTCAATTATTTATTATATAAAGAGAAAGTTATGAAAATCCTCTGTATAGTAGGGCCAACAGCCTCGGGCAAAACTGCCTTTAGCATTGAGCTTGCCACATTTATTAATAGTCTAAATAAAAATGGTTTAGGAACTACTATCATTAATGCTGACTCTCGTCAACTTTATAAAGACTTCCCAATTATCACGGCTCAACCCAATGCACAGGAGCTGTCACAAGCGAATCATCGCCTCTATGGCATATTAGACATTGAAGAGAAGACGCATCTTGGTTTTTGGCTTGATAAAGTTCATGCGGAAATAGAAAATTGTAAGCAAAATAATATTGTGCCAATCTTTGTTGGCGGCACTGGAATGTATATTAAAGCGCTTACTGAAGGTATTGCACAAATACCTGAAATTCCACTTGAAGTTAGCGTTAGATTGAAAGAAGAACTTCAAAACAATGGCATAGAACATCTTTATTCTCGCTTGAAAGAGTTTGATCCACAATATAGTGCAAAAATACATTTTAATGATAGCCAAAGGATTTTAAGAGCATTAGAAGTTGTTGAACATACTAAAAAGAAGTTGTCAGATTGGCATAAAGAGGCGCATGCCAATAGTGTCTATGAAAGTTTTAAAATTGGTGTTGGCATGCCTTTAGATGAGCTTAGCCCTTATTTATATAAAAGAACTGACATCATGCTTAGCTCTGGTGCATTAGAAGAAGCTAAGCTGGCGCTTGCTATCAATGATGATTTATCTTTAGCGTCATGGTCGGGAATTGGCTGTCAAGAATTAGGTATGTATTTGAAAAATAAGATAAGTATTGAAGAAGCTTGCGAGCTTTGGAATAAAAATACTCGTGCTTATGCCAAGCGCCAGTGGACGTGGTTTAGAGGCGATAAGTCTATTCATTGGCTGCACCCACTTGATAAAGAAGCAAGAAAGGAAGCGATTGATAAAGCGATTGCATTTTTAGATTTGTAGAAATAGACCAAAGTAAAGCCCTCTGCACAATGAATTGTGCAGAGGGCGCAAGTAAGATTTATTGTTTATAAGATATATAAAAATGTCATTTTTGCCCTTAATTATATTTTTGTTTAGACGTTAAAGTAAATAGCCTTAATTCTATATATTATTCCATAACCCTTGGAGATTTTATGAAACTGAAATTGTTAGGTAAAGTATTAACATTTACTTTAGTGCCTATTACCGCTGGTATGATTGCATTAACTTTGATTGCCTCAAATTTGGCGTCATTAGGTTTATATGCTATGGCAGACATTCAATTGTTAGAATTTGCTAAGAAGCAAGCATCTGAAATTGATAACATTATTAACAATGTTGTATCACTTACAGACATGCTTGATGGTGATGATGACATTGAGCAATTAGCCGCTCTTGCTAAACAATATGGTGATGCTAAAACTTCTTCCGCTGACTTTTTAGCTATGCAAACAAGAGCTAACAATACTCTTGGTGAACTTATTGAAGATTTTACTGATGTAAGTTCTGCTTTAATCATTGGACTTGATGGCAAAACCATTGCCCACTCCGATCCTTCAAGAATAGGTTTAGATTTAAATCATTATCACAGTTATAATGAAGCTTTAAAAGGTACACACATTGTTATTGATCCTATGCGTTCAAGAGCAACTGGAAATATGAGTGCAATGATTGCTTCAGGTATTACCGATGATAGTTCTGATGATGCCGTTGATGCAGTTCTATTATTAGTTGTCAATCTTTCTTCTATTGCTGAGCAAACCATTCAAGATGTTAAGCTTATGCCATCATCAAATATTTTCATGCTTGATACTAAGGGTA
>CAYJDN010000183.1:3221-4581 GCA_964368925.1 uncultured Desulfovibrionaceae bacterium
GATGAGAGCGACTTCTATACAACTTCAAATAAAATTGCTGCTTTCTTAGCATTGGTAAGCGCCTGTATTTTGGTTGCTGTAGGATTGATAGTTTATATAGTAATAAAAAGAGCCGTAGCTTCTGTAACTGATAATGCCTCAATAGCGAGCTATGTAGCAGATGGAAATTTATCGCTCACTCCAAAACAAGAAGGGCAAATTGAAAAAGCACTAGCACGAAATGACGAAATATCTACTCTCGCACTAGCACTTAGAACTATGATCAAAAATCTTTCTCAAATGGTAAATGATTCAGAAGAAAAAAGTAAACAAGCACAAATTGCCGCTGATAACGCCGCAATAGCTTCAAAAAAAGCTGAAGAATCTGCAAGAGATGCAGAAGAAAAAAATCAAAGCATACTTAATGCCGTAGTAAAACTTGAGGGTATAGTAAATAATATCGCCTCAGCCTCAGAAGAACTTTCTGCACAAATAGAAATTTCTACTGGTGGCGCTTCCGAACAATCAGTGCGTATGGTAGAAACCGCAACCGCTATGGACGAAATGAACGGCACCGTATTTGAAATTGCTAAAAATTCTAGCACAAGTTCAGAAAATGCCGAAGGCACTAGAATAAAAGCTTCTGAAGGCGCTTCAATTACCTATAGAACACAAAAATCAATGAATGAAGTGAAGAATGAATCATTGAAATTACGCCAAAATATGAGCGAATTAGCTGAACACACAAAAGCTATTAGCGCTGTTATGAGCGTTATTACCGATATCGCTGATCAAACTAACCTCCTCGCTCTCAATGCCGCAATTGAAGCAGCAAGAGCAGGGGAAGCAGGAAGAGGTTTTGCCGTTGTTGCTGATGAAGTTCGTAAATTGGCAGAAAAAACAATCACGTCAACTACTGACGTTGCTAATGTAGTCGCCGCAATTCAAGAAAGTACTAGAATAAATGTGTCTCAAGTAGATACAGCCGTAGGACTTATCGAAGAAGCTACAGAACTCACAATCGAAAGCGGATCAGCTCTACAAGTCATAGTTGATATGGCCGAGCAAAGCGCCGACGGTATTCGTGCAATAGCAACCGCAAGCGAAGAGCAATCTGCAACTTCAAGCGAAATAGTACGCTCTATCACAGTTGTTTCCGAAATTGCCGAAAACAACGTACAAGCTATGCACGAAGCAAGCTTTGCCGTTACTTCTCTTTCTGAGCAAGCACAGCAATTATCTAGTTTAGTTGAAAGTCTAAAGCATAGTTAGGAAGAATTATTTTTTCTTCGATTTATTGGTCTTGCTTTAGTCGGTGGTTCTCTCTTTTTTGTCTCCGACGGCCAAAGGACCGGTGGGCCCTTTGGAAACCCATATGAAA
>CAYJDN010000184.1:0-4578 GCA_964368925.1 uncultured Desulfovibrionaceae bacterium
CTCAAAAAATATGACGCCTCGCCTAAGAAAGAATATGAAATTTTTACTGACCTAATCTTTATGCAAAATCTATAATTTATAAAGCACAATTCAATTCTATAATTGTATAAAAGACTCCCAAAATGTAAATATTAAATATATACAAAGGGAGTTTCTCATGAAAAAAAGCACTGTATTAATCGTTATCGTCCTGTCTTTCCTCTTTCTCTTTTCAGCACTATTACTAAAAGCCTCACAAGCAAAAACACAAGCAAAAGCTCCGTCACAAGCGAAAGCAGAAGAAAAACTATCTACTTGCGATTTCCACAAAGCCTCGCAAGAATTTGCCGATTATATTTACAAAGAATTAAAAGATAAACCAGCAAAACAAAAGGAAATTAACAAAGATTTTCAAATGCTTGCAAATGAAATTATGCTATTAAATCAACAAGGAAAAATTGATGAAATATGTATTAAATACACACAATTTAAAATGGCAACAAAATAGCATTATTAGGCTTCAATAAAACCTAATTCCTTATATTCACTCAATTTATTTCTTAGTGTTCTTACAGAAATGCCTAAAATTTCAGCAGCTTGAGTTCTATTACCTGAAGTGCTTTCAAGGCCTTTCATAATCATAATGCGCTCCATTTCATGCAATGGAATAACTGCATTAGAAAAAATTTCATTCGTAACCATTTGACTTGGTTGACCTATTTGAGATCCGTGCATATTCTGCCCTTGCGCTAAGGCATGCCCATCAAGTAGCTCATTACCAGCTTCGGGGAAAGAATGGATTATAGTGTCAGCATTTGCATTATCAGCATCAACATCAGCAAAAAGTGGCCATTCATCATTATTTAACAAGAAATGACTAGGAGTGATTGCTTGTCCGTTCGATAATAATACAGCTCGTTCCATAAGGTTCTGCAATTCACGAACGTTACCAGGCCAAGAATAATTAATAAGCCAGTTTTTCGCATCTTCTGAAAAAGTAGCAGGTGGTAAATTGTACTCAGCTGTATATTTTTTAGTAAAAAATCCAGCAAGTTCAAATATATCTGAACCCCTTTCACTAAGTGATGGAAGCTTCAAAGGAATTACATTTAAACGAAAATATAAATCTTGTCTAAATTTTCCTTCCTCAATCCATCCCTCCATCTGTCGGTTCGTCGTGGCTATAACACGCACATCAACCTTAATCGTTTCTGTGCCGCCCACTCTGTCCACTTCGCCCTCTTGTAACACACGAAGAAGCTTCGCCTGCAAAGCCGAATCCATTTCAGAAATTTCGTCTAATAATAATGTGCCACCATGCGCCAATTCGAATTTTCCAGGCTTTTTAGCTATAGCACCTGTAAAAGCACCTTTTTCATGTCCAAACAATTCAGATTCTAGCAAATGTTCAGGTAAAGCCGCACAGTTCACCGCAATAAAAGGTGCATTTGCCCTATCACTCCACGCATGAAGGGTGCGGGCAAACATTTCCTTGCCCGTTCCAGATTCACCAGAAATAAGTACAGATGCTTTCGATTTTGCCACTTGCTTAGCCAATTGCAAAGCCCTTTGCGTAGCAGGACTAGAGCCAATAATTTGGACTGTGTCCGCAAAAGCAAAACTTTGTTTCCCACGACCTAATGTCGAATTTTGTGCAACATGGTTTACTTGATTTGTATTTTTCAATACTGCAAGTATTTTAGACACTTGTATAGGATCTACCCAATAATCAAGAGCACCAAGACTAAGTAAATGTTCAGCCTCTTTAGCATTAGGCTCATCAGAAATAATATAAACAGGCGGAAAATGGGCGTCATTCTTACCAATCTCTAGTAAGTCTTCAACGCTATAGCCAGATAATCGAGGACGTGAAAAAATGGCAGTAACTTCCTTACGTAAAAATGGAGTAACCGCCTTAATATCCTCCGCTAGACCTACCTCAATACCCTCCTCTTTCAAAGAAGGAAAAAGCGGGGTGATCACAGCAGCAGGGGCAATGAAAATTATACTTTTCGCCTGACTCATAAGTATATATTAACATAGAATAAAAGACTAAGCAAGCTTTTTGTAGTCTTTCAATCTTAAGAATGTAAATTCCATTTCTTTATTTTTTTCATTTTATTGCTTGAAAAAACTGAACATTTTCCCTAAACTCTACCAAGGAAGAAAGGAATATCTTATGACTAAATATCGGTTTGAACAATATATTGATCTATCTAAAGACATCTATTTTATTGATTTAATTCAACAAAATATTGACAAATTCAAATCATCAAATAAAATTCAAGAAGCTTTAACAAAATTGTATAAAGATTTACCCATGCAAATTCAAGGGAATATTGAAACTTTCCTCTATACTTTGCATGAATATGCTGAATTAAATGTATTAGAAAAAGAAAAATGCCCTATTGTTGCAAAGCATTTTAAAGATATATGTACTGAGGCTTATCGAAATAAGGTAAATTTAGATTCCTACATTCTTTTTGATATTTTTATAGTATTTATTCTCTATCTAGCCTATCTTTCACAAGAAAATGTGGAATATGCTAAATATTTAGGCGCAAGAAATTCAAATTCTATCCTTGCAATAACGAAACACAATTTTGCGCTAAAAGGCGCTCATGCAAAGGCAATTGGTACGTTTTTAAAATTCAAACATCAAGGCTATTCGCTTAATGATGCCATAGATATGTGTTACCATGAAAAAAAATTAACTATAGCTCAAATTGTTTATTTACAAAAGCAAGTGGAAGAATAATTTTCTTTTTGGCTTTAAATTTAAAGTTCTACTGCTCTTTGTTCATTTGTAATATTATAAAAATCTACGGCTATTTGCATGACAAATTGCAATCGCTAGAGCATCAGTAGTATCAAGAGGCTTTTTCAAATTTTTCACATTTAGCAAAGTCTGCACCATGAACGCTACTTGCTCTTTTTCAGCTCTACCAGAGCCAACAATGCTTTGTTTTACTTTAGTAGGTTCATAATCATAAATTGCTATATTATGTTGCATACAAGCGGCTAAAGCTATACCTCTAGCCTGCCCCAATTTCAAAGCCGAAAGTGCATTTTTCGCAACAAAAACTTGCTCTATTGCCGCTTCGTGTGGCTTATGCGTATGACAAATTTCTACTAAAGAATGATAAATATAATGCAAGCGTGAAGTAAAGCTTTCTTTTCCAGTGTTTTTCGTCTTAATTGCACCACAGTCGAGCAAGGACAAAACGCCAGATTTTTCTTCAATTATGCCCCAACCTGTTACAGTCGAACCTGGATCTATACCTAATATTTTCAAGCTCTTACTTTCTTCTTGTATCATTCTACTTATCCAATGTTAAAAGAGGAACTCTTATAAAAGAGTTCCCAATTTTTTTTATACTATAATAATTTTTTATGCTTCTGGTTCAAAGCGTTTCTTCAATGTTTTATAATAATTAGGGATACTTTTATCGCCACCATTATCTAAAAATAGACAATAAGGAAGAGAATCAGTATTTTTATGTTTGATAACACATTGACAACAAATTCCATTATTTGGACATTCTTTCTTTGGACAAGCACATTCTTTTACGCTTTTACACGCCATGATTAAACCAACCTTTAGTATTATTTGCATATTTTACAAGTGCAAGCATTACAGGCACTTCCACTAGCACACCAACAATAGTGGCTAGCACTACAGGGCTTTCTGCTCCAAAAAGTGAAATCGCTACAGCAACAGCCAATTCAAAAAAGTTTGATGCGCCAATCATTCCTGCTGGTGCTGCTATATTGTGCGGCAACTTCATCTTCTTTGCGCCATAATAAGCTATGAAGAATATGAAAGCCGTTTGGAGAGTGAGTGGTATAGCAATCAAAATGATATGCAATGGATTAGCCAATATCACATCGCCCTGCAAGGAAAATATCAACACTAAAGTCAAAAGTAAACCAATAATTGTGATATTTGAAAATTTAGGAATAAATTCCTGCTCAAAATAAAGTATACCTTTATTTTTTGTTATATAATATCGGGTTAATACGCCTGCAACAAGAGGTATTACAACAAATAATACTAATGATAAAAATAAAGTATCCCAAGGCACTGTCACGCCACTCACGCCGAGTAAAAAGGCGACTATTGGAGTGAAAGCAACAAGAATTATCAAATCGTTTGTCGCAACTTGAACGACTGTATAGGCAGAATTACCTTTTGTGAGATGACTCCATACAAAAACCATAGCTGTACAAGGCGCTGCGCCTAATAATACTGCACCCGCTAAATATTCTTGCGCCAATTCAGCTGGAATGAGCGAGCCAAAAAGATAATAAAAGAAGAAATAGGCAATAACAAACATGCTAAAAGGCTTTATAAGCCAATTTACCACCCAAGTGAGAAATAATCCCTTAGGATTTTTGCCAACGTCTTTCACACTTTGAAAATCTACTTTTAGCATCATTGGATAAATCATAAGCCAGATTAATAGTGCAATTGGTATTGAAATTTGAGCGTATTCAAATCTTTGTAAAAAATCAGGTACTTGCGGAACAAATGTACCTAATAACACGCCTACGACCATACATAGAGCGACCCATAAAGTTAAATAGCGTTCAAAAAAA
>CAYJDN010000185.1:0-4574 GCA_964368925.1 uncultured Desulfovibrionaceae bacterium
CGAAGTAACAAAGATCTGTTAATTGTTGAGCAACAGCATCAACGATTTTTTTACGACCATAGCCTACGTTTACAGTCCAAACAGCACCAGCAACACAGTCAAGATATTCTTTACCGTTAACGTCAGTAACTCTCATGCCTTCACCTTTTACGAAGATGATTGGATCAGCATTTTCAAAATTTTTATGTGGTGTAAGGTGGTGCCATACGTGTTTTTTATCGGTGTCGATAAGTTGTTTTGCGTCTAAAGCCATTTTTGTAACCTCCAAAGGTTTATAAAGAATAACAAAAAAGCTTTGCCTATATTACTACAGGCAAAGCTTTCAAATAGAAATTATAAAATTTCGCTTAATTCGTGGTATGCAAGACCAAAAGCGTCTGCAACGCCTTTGTAGTATACATTACCTGCGTGTGTGTTGATACCTTTAGCAAGTGATGCATCGTCTTGACAAGCTTTTTGCCAACCTTTGTTAGCAAGAGCAACCATGTAGCCCATAGTAGCGTTTGTTAAAGCAAATGTAGATGTACGAGCGTAAGCACCAGGCATGTTACCTACACAGTAGTGGATAACGCCGTGTTTTTCGAACACTGGTTTATCGTGGTATGTAGCACCGTTTTGTGCACAAGTTTCTACTGAACCACCTTGGTCAATAGCAACGTCAACGATTACAGCGCCTTTTTTCATTGTTTTAACCATTTCTTCTGTGATTAATTGTGGAGTTTTAGCACCAGGAATTAATACAGAACCGATTACTACGTCAGCTTCTTTAACATATTGAGCAATGTTTAAAGAGTTTGAGTACATAGTTTGCATTTGGTTACCATAGAGGTCATCGATATAACGAAGACGTTCGATGTTGTTATCAAGGATAGTTACACGAGCGCCTAAGCCCATAGCCATTCTAGCTGAAGCGATACCAACGATACCAGCACCAACTACAACGAAGTTAGCAGCAGGAGTACCAGCTACGCCGCCAAGGAATAAACCAAGACCGCCGTGTTTCTTTTGTAAGAATTCTGCAGCAACTGTAGTAGCCATACGACCAGCAACTTCTGACATAGGAGCAAGAAGTGGAAGTGAACGGTTAGGAAGTTGAACTGTTTCGTAAGCAATACCTGTTACTTTCTTTTCTAAAAGAGCTTCTGTAAGAGCTTTTTCAGCTGCAAGGTGGAGGTATGTGTAAAGAACAAGACCTTCACGGAAGAAACCATATTCTTCTGCTAAAGGTTCTTTTACTTTAACAACCATGTCGCCTGACCATGCTTCAGCAGCAGTAGCAACGATTTTAGCACCAGCAGCTACATAGTCATCATCGCTGATACCAATTGCTGTACCAGCATCTTTTTGTACTAAAACTTGGTGGCCAGCATCAGCAAGTGCTTTAGCACCAGCAGGTGTAATACCTACACGGAATTCAAGAGTTTTAATCTCTTTAGGAACGCTTACTATCATTTTCTAATCTCCTTAAATTTAGCTAAATTTTTTTAGCTTTGAGTTCTGTTTGCTTTATTCAAGCTCTTCTTCAGTAGCAAAATTCGTTCCAAAAAACACAAAGTAATTTACAACCATACAAATATTCAAAATTATTGATTTTTTATCTAGCCCTCAAATTAAAAAACTCAAAACGAATTACTGTTTTGAGTTTTAGAAGCAAAACAATGCAAAAAAGACTTATCGCTTGCTTATTATGGCTTCCACACTAGCTTGAAAGTTTAATACCAAAAGATTGCGCCTTACGAACTACACTAGATTGGCTTATGCCTAATTTCTTTGCAGCTTTATAACTACTACCTTCTTGTATCAAAGCCTCTTTAATCATTGCTCTTTCTAATTCAGCAACAGCTTCATTTAAAGTTTGCTTCTTTACAGATATCTCTTTTGATAGAGTTTCTTCTTCCTCTTCTAAGAAAAGAAAAGGCTTCATATCTTCAACTCGAATAACACTACCCTCGGTCATTGCTACAAAATATTCAACTGCGCCACGAAGCTCACGCACATTACCTGGCCAATTGTAGCCCGACAATGCAAGCAAAGCTTTTTTATGAAAATTCTTTGCAGTTCCAAGCCTTTGGCATGCTTCACGCAAAAATGTATTTGCTAATAAAGGAATGTCTTCAAACCTGTCACGCAAAGGTGGAATTTGTATGTTAAGTATGTTTAATCTATAATAAAGGTCTTTTCTAAAAGCCCCTTCTTTAACCAAATCTTCTAAAGGCCTGTTCGTAGCAGCAATAATACGTACATCTACTCGAACTTGCGTATTACCACCTACTTTATGAAAAGTATAATTATCAAGCACATGCAATAGTTTTGCCTGTGATGCTAGAGGCAATTCACCTATTTCATCTAAAAGTAATGTACCGCCATCGGCTAATTCGAAATATCCTTTCTTTCCGCCTTGATCAGCACCTGTAAAAGCTCCTTTTTGATAACCAAAAAGCTCTGAATCTATAAGACTTTCAGCTATAGCAGCACAGTTGATAGGAATAAAAGGTTTGCCTTGTCTTTGGCTGTTTTCATGAATAAAAGATGCGGCTAAAGTCTTGCCTGTACCCGTTTCACCCATAAGCAATACAGATGATGAAGATTTCGCAACCTTCTTCAATTGTGCCATACTTGTCGCAAAAACAGAACTCTCACCTAACAATGGACCTTCTTCTTTGTGGTCAGCTCCCAAAGCCTTAAGTTCTGATTCAACCAAGGAATTTTGAAATTTTTCAAGTTCTGTCATATCTCTAATAACAGCAACAACACTTCTTACATTACCATCTTCATCTAAAATAGGCGTACTTGTATTTAAACACCTTTTATCATTCATATAATCATCGAATTGCGTCACTGCTTTTTTCGATTCTAATGCGTCTAAAGTTACACAGCGCCTAAATTTACCTTTGAGCATTGGCTCTGTTACATGCTTACCCATAACATCTTTTGCTCTAATATTTGCAATACGTTTCAATGCTTTATTTACATGACGAGTGATTCCATTGCCATCAATTATCCATACGCCATCGTGTATAGAATCGAGCACAATTTCAAGCTCATTCAAAACTAAATCATAATTTTTTTCATCAAAACTTTCTGATAGTTCAGTAGACTGAATTTCTGTCCAAACAAAGATATAATACTTCATTTTTCCGTCTAAGCCTAATTCATCACTATCAAGCAATCTACAAAACAAATTGAATTTTCTCTGGCCTAGGGCAAAAATTTGACATTCTTCTTGCAAATTTTCCTTAGATATATTGCACTTAAAGTCCAGAAATTTCACACCTATATCAGCAAATAGATTAAAAACAGAAAGAGTCATCAATTCATTATTATAATTTTTCTTTGCATTAAAGAAATTCAAGCAATTCGCTGTATAAGAATGAATAAAGCCGTCTTCACCCGAAATAACGCAAGTATACAAGCCATCAGGGACGCAATCTAAATAATTTTGAAAGGGATTTACTGTTTTATTTTTCTTCATAATTCCATAATCTATAGGTATAATTTACAATATGAAAGGCACTAAGTTTAATTTGCATTGTTTTTCACAATTAGCAAGAAAGTAAGTTACTTTTGCATTATTTCATTTTTTTTGCAAGCCTTTATTTTTATTTTTTTAGGCTTTTGCGTTACTTAAATTCTCTTATTGTAGCATCACAAGAAGAAATGTTAAAAAGAAGCAAATAAAACAAGTGTTTAGAAAGCGCTGAGAATTTAAAAAAAATGATATTGGTTAACGAATTTGATGTTTTCATTTGCATAGATATTGCACATACGAAATATTGACTGAAAAAAGTTAAAAAAATCTAATACAACTAACTTAATTGATAAATGGAGATAATTATGGCGAATTGTAAAAAATGCGATGGCTATGGAGTAATTTCTTGCGGTGTTTGCTGGGGTGGACAAACACAAATTCGTTGTAAACTCTGCGACGGTAGAGGTTTTATAAAAGACGAAGCTGGTGAAAAAATAACATGTCCAGATTGTAATGGATTGAAGAAAATGACTCCCCATTCTTGCCCAAAATGTGGTAATGCAAGAAAATGCTTTGCTTGCGGTGGTGTTTATACAAGAGATACTGACAAAGAAGAAACTCTATCTGTTGCGCCAAGTTCTAAGCACGTAACTGATGTAACTTTCCCACCAGATTTTACAAGAACAAGATACTAAACTGCATTTCTGAATTAGAGCAGTTTTCATACTGTTTAAAACTGCTCTAACCTTAATAGTATTCAAAAAGCAAAAGAATTATTTTAGAAAGATATTCTAAATACTTTTGAAAAATGCTCTAATTCTGTTCTTCCAATAGAGCATAATTTTTATACATTTTTTCAAAAAGCAAAAAAAAGCCCCAAACAAGTTTGGGGCTTTAGTTTATCTAATTACCGTAACGGCTTAGAAGAATTTAGCATCTAAGTGTTCGTATTTTGGTAAGTAACGTTTTGGAAGAGAAAGAGCATCACGACGGAAAGGAGGAGCAAGTTGGAAACCATCTGTCATGATTTCGATAACTGCTGGACGGCGATTTTTCTTAGCTTCTTCTAAAGCGTTTTTAAGGTCAGCTTGAGTATTAACTTGGT
>CAYJDN010000186.1:0-4563 GCA_964368925.1 uncultured Desulfovibrionaceae bacterium
ACTCTTTCTGTCCTATTTTTGATTTCTCTTAATTATAACTACTCTATGCAAAAGCGCATAACTATTTGCTCATTAATATATGCAATTTTGCTGATAATTGAACTTATTGGATTTGTTGCTGCCGGTTATTTTAATATATCCGTATATCAAAATAGTCTATTTGACTCACTTATTTGGTTGTTAATAATTAGACTAACTACATTTATTTTTAGTTTTTTATTGAGCCGCTACAAAAAGTCTGTAAAGAACGATTTCCCTATCCCCAAAATTTATTTTCTTGGATTTGCTCTTGTATTATTAGGAACATTATACTTATTTATCAACTCTTTACAGAAAGCAGATTCAACGGCTTATGATATACTTATTAGCGGAACGGTGCTTATTATAGTTAATTTAATCCTATTATTTATGAATGAAAAAATTTATAATGCATTGCTTTTAAAAACCGAACAAGATATTTTAAAACAGCAAAATATTTCTTATGAAAATCAAACGGAAATAATTAATCAATCTACTTTAGCCATAAAATCATTAAGACATGATATGAAAAATCACTTATTTGTTCTCCATCAATTATATGAGGAAGATAAAAAAGAACAGATAAACCTTTATATAGACGATATTATTGAACAAATAGATAACAAAGCTAATTTATCCCAGTCAAATAATTTTATTTTTGATAGTATAATAAACTTTAAACTGCAAAATTTGCAAAATCATAATGTTAAAATAAAAGTAGATGTAAATGTGCCGCAAACTATCAATATTTTGGCTTTTGATATAACAGTTATTTTAGGAAATTTACTTGACAATGCTATAGCTGCTATCGAAAAAAGCAATAACAAGGAATTAACATTAAGCATTAATTGCTCTAAAGGAAATTTGATAATATTTTTAGATAATTCATTCAACGGGGAGTTGATTGAAGAGGGTGGGCAATTTAAAACTACTAAAAACTTTAAAACAGGGCACGGTTTTGGCTTGAAGAATATTGAAAAATCATTAGCAAAATATGATGGAGAAATGAGGATAGATTACAATAATACAGTGTTTTCAGTTACAATTATTATCCCCTATGGTGATTGATAAAATTCTTAAAATATAGCCAAAATTAGGCTATATTTTTCTTTTTTGTACCATTTAGCCAAACATTTATACCATTTAGCCAAACATTCGGCACAAAACAAAATTATGTGTATAATAAAAATATCAATAATGAAAGGAGATGACGACGATGCTTAAAAAGTTTTCTAAGGGTAAAATAGTTCATGTGCTTAGTGGCATGACGGCAACATTTGCATTTATGGTTGCTGCTTTCACCGCCAACAGTGCTTGTGTTTTCGTTGCACATCAACCTGAATTACCGGAATCTGTAAAAAAGCTGCGTAAGTTCTAATGGCCTGCGGCAAACTGGACAGCTTTGCCGATGCTATAATTGCCCAGGGAAGGCATACGGAGGCAGATAGAGAAATAATCATTTGCGGATTATCCACAGCAATAAAAATGACTTTAAACATTATAACAACGATTGTTTTGGGAATTTTATTCGGAATGATTATTGAAAGTTTGCTTTTTCTTGTTTCCTTTGCCTTCCTTCGCACATACTCAGGCGGTTATCATTGCGAAAAAGCCCTTAATTGCTACTTAATGTCGAGTGGAATTGTGGTACTGGTGTTAGCGATAGTTAAGTTTACCCCCGAGGTCTATATGCCTTGGATAGGTATAATTATATTATTAATATCAATACCAAGCCTACTCAAATTTGCCCCGGTTGCGGCCAAGCATAAACCCTTAGATGAGATTGAGCGTAAGCATTACCGCCGAAAAACATTTATTCATCTTGCGATTGAATGTATTGCGGTGGGGTGCTTATTTGGGTTTGGCTTTTATGATTTGGGTTCCCTATTGGCTCTGGGAATTTTCTCGGTAACAATATTAGTTTTAACACAAAAAGTAGTAGTAAAATTTTCTTAATTGCCATTTTTATTTTATTGGAGAAATAATATAATGACCAGGAGGAATTTAAACTATATGAAAAGACTATTTGTATTAGCTTTATTGGTATCTATGTTTGCTGTATCAACTACAGCTTTTGCTTTGGATATTGGAGGTAGCAACCCATTCCCATTAGCAAACAATAGTCATTTAGCTAACCAGGTAAGTGTAAGCGCTATTGATGCAGCACTTACAGAAGTTGCTATTCCGGAAGATTCAGCCAAGCTTTTAGAATAAACGAATATCGATTTTTCCTTATCCACGGGCGATGACTATGCTATCGTTAACAATCCTTTAGAAAATATTAATTTCCCGAACAATTTAGTTGCTCCTACAATGGAATCAGCCGGAAATGATTTAGTTCCAATTAATGATGAATATGCCTTTCCGGCTACTCAGCCTGTTCAATCTATACAATCCAGTCAGAGTCAATATGGTGTAGCTGGTGGGCAGTATTGGATTGCAGGAAATACCTTTTATAATGGTCAGGTTTTTTCATTAACTGATACTCAGGTGTATTTGTATTCTGTCAATACTTCCGGAGACTATACAGCTCATTTAAGATTGCCCTCTGGCGCAATGGACTATTTTATGGGTGTTGCCATTTTAAATTCTAGTGGGCAGCAGGTAGCTGCATTTGAATCTACATACCCTACTAATATTTTTAATGGCCACCGAATTGAGGTTTCGGTATCTGCTAATCAAATTATAGCCGTAGTAGTTGCATCAAATGATAATGCTTTTGTAGATGAAGATTACCAGGTTGCTGTACACTCCACAAATACTACTTTAATTGATAACTATGAACCAAATGATAGCTATGCTAATCAGTTGTCAGTATTTTCATTTGATCAAAACGTTGTCGGTAAAATCGATAACCTTGGTGATACAGACTGGTATATTTTTGATTGGTCTGATCCGGGTGGCTACGATCATTATTTTTTGCTTGATACATCAGGAGGCTTTAAAGCAGTTTTATGGAAAAATGTCGCCGGCACATTAAGCTATATGGGAGAATTTGATGCTGCGGATGGTACTGTAAAGTTACCTGAAGCATCGGGTTCGACTAGATATTATATAGCTATTGTATCCACAAATAACTCCATAGGTACTTATGAATTAAAATCTGCTCGAGGATTACAGTTCCCCGAATATGTTAATATTCAAATTCTATCAACAAATACCGATTATGGAAGTGGGTTTAATTATGGACTTTCATCTTCTATTCCTATGGTTCGGCATTGGGTAACGGTAAGAGCTAAGGCGACTGATGGTTATGGAAATCTCCTCCCTAATTTCCTGTTAGGGGTAGCTTTCTCCGGAGATATAATTAAGGATACTAGTGGTGATTTTTACTATACAAATGCACAAGGGATATTAGAAGTTACACTATCAACAAATGCTACAAAAGCTGCTTTGAGCTCATATAAATCCCCATACTATTATTTGTATGATACAGCTACGCTTGCAGTATTTCCTGGCTATGAAGAAGTTCAAGGAATGACCGTTGAAAAGGACATGTATTATTTCTTTGGGCAAAGACATGAGGATGATTCTTCTCCGTTAACTTGGTAAACACTCTTACAATAACAAGTTGAGGTAGGTTTTCTGTATGAAAATTAGCATATCGGGCCAAGAGCCTAATCGACAATATAATATTTCTAATGAGATCGAGAGAGCTAATTCTATATTGGCACCCAATGTAATCTTATCGCAGAATAATAGCTATATTGAACCTGCGGCTAAAGTTGATGATAAGCTTTTGAGAGCTCTAGATAGGATAGCTAAAGCTATGCCTAAAGAGAAAAAAGGCCTTAGTCAAGAGTACATAAAGGAAAAGCTAATTGAAATCGGATTGACTGAAGAACAACAAAAAATTGCACTTGAGTTTGATAGCAATACCCCTGAGACCATGTTTAATTCTTTGTTAAAAACCAATATCACCTATAATCAGCTTACAGCTGTTAAAGAGCTATATGATGTTAAAGATGATATTATCCATAACCTTAAAATACCCAATAACTCGGTTAAGGATACCTTAGACTTTTTTTACATCCGCCAGAAACTGATTAGCGAAAAGGATTATGGTAATGATCTCCAGGGAAAAACTGATGATTTAATCGATCTTAGCAATGATTTTGAACTTTTCTTAAGAGATACTCTCGCCAAGCATGGTTTAGATAATAGCCAAAATGAATGGGATTTAGCTAGAATGATTGCCACCTTTACTTTTGCTGGTAGCAGTAATGAAGGCTTTGACTTTGCGGAAAGTTATAGTAATGTTTTAGATAGCTATAACCAAGCCTTACAAAAAGCGGAGAATTATTACAATTTCAATGATAATTCTTGGGATTATAGTTATAAATTATTAAATGTATTTAATAATTAGATAACAAGATTTGCTTTACAAGTTAGACATCATTGTTAATGTACTAATTCTTAATGGAAGGCATATGGAAGTAGATAAAAATATTCATTTATAAAGATCACTATAAACAACTTTAGAGATTTTTAACGACTATTGCTTTGGATATTTTGTATTGCAGGTTAGTATTGAAAGCTAATTTT
>CAYJDN010000187.1:0-4523 GCA_964368925.1 uncultured Desulfovibrionaceae bacterium
CAGCAAAGCTTGTGCCTGAATCGAACCAAACATCTAAAATATCAGTTTCTTTTTTGAAATGCTTACCGCCACAACTTGGGCATACGGCATAATCTGGCACAACATCTTCAATCGATGATTCATACCAATAATCGCAACCAGTTGCATGCTTTGCAAATCTATCAGAAATTTCACGCATCCACTTAGGATCGTTCCATGCTTCGCCGCAATCTTCGCATAAGAGCGCAAGAATAGGCACGCCCCACATTCTTTGACGTGAAATACACCAATCAGGGCGACTTTCAATCATATTGAAAATTCTGTCTTCGCCCCAAGCAGGTATCCATGCGACATCATTTCTAATGGCGTCCATAGCCTTAACACGCAAATCATTCTTTTCCATGCTGATAAACCATTGAGTTGTCGCACGGAAAATGACAGGACTTTTACAACGCCAGCAATGCGGATATGAGTGTTCAATGCCCTTTTCATAAACCAAATTGCCAACTTCTTTCAATTTCTCTATAACATGTGGATTTGCTTCAAAAACGTGCATACCGCCGAAAAATTCAACTGTTTCATAAAAACGAGCTTCATCATTCAATGGAGAATAAACGTCTAAATTATATTTCAAAGCAACTTCATAATCTTCTCTACCATGCCCAGGAGCGGTGTGAACACAGCCAACACCAGCTTCTAAAGTAACGTGATCGCCAAGAATGATTAAAGATTTTCTGTCATAAAATGGGTGATTTGCCTCAATGCCCTCAAGCACTTCACCTGTCGTTTTTCCAATTATTTCATAATTTTCAAAACCAAAGAGTTGAGCGCAACTTTCAACTAAATCAAGAGCTAGGATATATTGTGCGCCATCAGCTTCGATTAATGCATATTCAAAATCAGGGTGAAGAGCAACAGCTAGATTGCTTGGTAAAGTCCAAGGAGTTGTTGTCCAAATCATGATGTAGGCCCTGTCAAGATCTGCCATAGGGAACACGCTTTTGAGCTTTTCGTCTTTTACAGGGAAACGCACATAAACAGAAGGCGACTTATGGTCAGCATATTCAACTTCAGCTTCTGCCAAAGCAGTTTTACAAGATCCACACCAATAAATCGGCTTTTTACTACGCACAACTGAACCATTTTCAACAAAGCTTGCCAATTCTCTTGAAGTGGCAGCTTCATAATTTGGATCCATACTCATATATGGTTTTTCCCAAGTGCCAAGCACACCAAGACGGATAAATTCTTTTCTTTGTATATCTAAATATTTTTGCGCATACTCACGACATAATTTACGCACAACATGCGCAGGTACTGTTTTCTTTTTTTCGCCTAATTGCACTTCAACTTTATGCTCAATTGGCAAGCCGTGACAGTCCCAGCCAGGAACATATTCAGCTCTATAGCCCTGCATATTTTTTGATTTTATAATAATATCTTTCAAAATTTTGTTTAGGGCAGTTCCTAAGTGTATGTTTCCATTCGCATAAGGAGGGCCATCATGTAAGATAAATGCGCCTTTTTGTCCAGAATGTTCTACCATTTCTTTATACGCATCAATACTATCCCAAAACTTCAATGTTTCAGGTTCTTTTTGACTTAGATTTGCCTTCATAGGGAAGGAGGTTTTAGGAAGATTTAACGTACTTTTATAATCAGCTTTGTTCTCAGACATGGTATCACCTTGTATATTAAATAAGTAGAAAGATACGTTCTTTGCTGTTGATTGTCAAGTTTTTTGCCAATTGGCTTTGCGATTTTTCTTGACATATAGAGCGAGCAAGACTATTCTTATGAGCTGTCAATTATAGCGCTATTAATTTTAAGAGGATGCGGCTTCTATGCTCGATTGGGATTTTATCACAAACACAGTTATACCAACACTAAATAGAGGATTATGGATTTCAATGACTCTCATTGTTCCATCTGTTTTCATTGGCGGTTTTTTTGGTATCATCTTAGGTGTTTTAAGAGTTTTCGCTTCTCCCTTAGTACAAAAAATATGCAATGGATTCACTACGTTAATACGTGGCGTGCCCCTTACCGTTCAATTAATGATACTCTATTTTGGCTTACCAAATCTTGGCATTTATTTTGAGCCATATCCTGCTTCTGTTATTGGTTTTGTTCTCTGTACTGGTGCGTATCAGTCAGAATATGTGCGTGGCGCTCTTCTTTCGATCAAGCAAAATCAAATAAAAGCTGGTTACGCCCTTGGCATGACCAAATTTCAAACTATTTTGCATATCATAGTTCCACAAGCCTTTAGACGTGCACTACCAGGCATTGGTAATGAAGTTATTTATTTGATTAAATATTCCTCACTTGCCTATATCGTCACTTGTATTGAACTTACAGGTGAAGCAAAAATCTTAGTATCTCGTACATTTATGCCAACAGAAGTGTATTTCATTACTGCACTTTATTATTTAGCACTTGTAAGTGTTGCCACTCTATTATTGAAAAAAGCTGAAAAAGCTTTAACTATTCCACAGCATTAGACTATTATAAAGGATGCGTCTTTATTTATGACAGACCCCAAGAATATCAGAAATTTTTCAATTATCGCTCATATCGATCACGGTAAATCGACCCTAGCTGACCGCATACTCGAATATACAGAAATTATTTCTGACCGTGAAAAAAAAGAACAATATTTAGACAAGATGGATCTTGAACGTGAACGTGGTATTACCATCAAAGCGCAAACCGTGCGTATTCCATACACACATAGCGACGGGCAAGAATATATCCTAAACCTCATCGACACCCCAGGTCACGTTGACTTTGGCTATGAAGTTTCACGCTCACTAGCCGCCTGCGACGGCGCACTATTAGTCGTAGACGCAACACAAGGCGTTGAAGCGCAAACCCTCGCTAACGTTTACCTAGCACTCGATCACGATCACGAAATCATTCCCGTACTCAATAAAATCGACCTGCCCTCAGCCGACATCGAAAGAGTAAAAGAAGATATTGAAGAAACAATAGGTCTCGATTGCTCAGAAGCCGTCGCCGTTTCCGCAAAAAGCGGACTCAATATAGACCAAGTTCTCAAAGCTATAGTTGAAAAACTCCCTAGCCCCGAAGGTGACCCAAATGCTCCATTAAAAGCACTCATCTTCGATTCTTGGTACGACTCATATCAAGGCGTAGTCATCGTCTTCCGTGTTATGGAAGGCAGCTTGAAAAAAGGCGATATGGTTCTTTGTATGGCAACAGGAAAAGAATATGAAATCGTCCGACTCGGCGTTTTCTCGCCAGAAGCTCGTGATATCGCAAGCTTATCCGTGGGCGAAGTTGGCTTCCTTTGCGCAAATATCAAAGAATTAGGCGATGCAAAAGTCGGCGATACAATCACCCTAGCTAAAGATCCAGCCGCTGAACCAATTCCTGGCTTCAAAGAAGTAAAGCCAATGGTATTTTGTGGCCTCTATCCATCAGATGCCGCCGATTACGAAAACCTAAAATCCGCTCTAGAAAAATTACAGCTCAATGACGCCGCTTTCTCTTTCGAACCTGAAACCTCGCAAGCTCTAGGCTTCGGCTTCCGTTCAGGTTTTCTAGGACTTCTCCACATGGAAATTATTCAAGAAAGACTAGAAAGAGAATTCAATATCGACCTCATCGCAACTGCTCCATCTGTTATATATCAAGTAGATACCGTAGATGGTAAATCCGATAGAATCGATAACCCCGCAAAAATGCCAGACCCTACAAAAATCGCCGCACTCTACGAACCATTCGTGCGTATTGACATTCACGTGCCAAACGAATACGTAGGAAATGTGCTAAAACTCTGTGAAGAAAAACGTGGCATACAAAAAAATATGGGCTACATAACCCAAACTCGTGTAGTCATCACCTACGAAATGCCCTTCGCTGAAATCGTTTACGACTTCTTCGATAGACTCAAATCAGGTACTCGTGGCTACGCAAGTATGGACTATGAACCACTAGACTACCGTGAGTCCGACCTCGTCAAACTCGATATCCTCCTAAACGGCGAACCAGTAGACGCCCTCTCCGTTATCGTGCACAGAATAAAAGCCGCTCACTACGGTAGAGGATTAGCCGTAAAACTCAAAAAAACTATTCCACGACAACTCTTCCAAGTGGCCATTCAAGCCGCAATTGGTCAAAAAATTATTGCACGTGAAACCATCTCAGCTTTCAGAAAAGACGTAACCGCAAAATGTTACGGCGGTGATATCACCCGTAAGCGTAAACTCCTAGAAAAACAAAAAGAAGGTAAGAAACGTATGAAAATGATGGGTAACGTTGAACTACCACAGGAAGCCTTCTTAGCTGCATTACGGGTTGATGACGATTAAGAATTGATGGCGGCAAGAAAATAAGTATAAATAAGTAAAGAATAAGTAAGTATGTATTAATAAATAACTGCTATAAATAAATTAATGAATGATTTATTTATAGTAGTTATTTTTTTTGACTATATAATGTTTTGTTTTAGTATGTAGTTTCTTATTTTTTTTGTCTCCGACGGCCAAAGGAGTTGCAACCCCTTTGGAAACCCATAT
>CAYJDN010000188.1:0-4514 GCA_964368925.1 uncultured Desulfovibrionaceae bacterium
TTTCTTTAAATTGCTCTACAAAAATATCTTTCAATTTTTCAGGCACACGCAAAAATGTGCGCTCTTCATTGAAGAAATCTAATGTTGTGAAATCTGTGTTTGCCCAATCGCCAATAGGCGCACGTAGGGCATTATTGCGTGAATCTAATATCCAAATAAGATTGTTAGATTGAGCTATTTGAAATTTATAGTAACTGTCCCATGCCCAAAGATTAAAGAAGATATAATCAGCTGATTTTTGTAAGCATTTTTCAAAATAAGTGTTATATACATCTTGAATAGCAAGCGAAAAAGGAATAAATTGCATACATTTTTCTCGAATAATAAATTTATAAAGCGAAAATTTAATTAAAATAAAAGAAATAGTTTAGTCTAATTTAATTTACGCCTTAGCTTTTTTCATGGCGTACTTATGCCACGGTCGTTTTAAAAATACATAGAACATAGATGAACTTTGTATAGCCATTGATATAAACATTGCAAGAAAGACCCCTTGTATTTCTAATTCTACATAATGTGCTAAGAAGATAGCAAGAGGAAGCCTTATGCCCCAAATGCAAAAAGTATTGATAAATAAAGCGTAAATTGTCGCTCCTGCACCAGTCAAAATGCCGCTCATAGTCATTGTGGTAAGAGTGAAAGGAGTAGATAATATATTGATTATCAAATACCACTTTATCACTTCAATAACAGCAGGATCATTTGATAAAATGCCAGAGAAAAAGTCGACAAAATAAAACATAATGAGCGCTATAGTCGTCATAAGAGTCGTGCCTATAGCCCAAATTGTGGCACCAAGTTGTTTTGCTTTTGCAGCATTGCCCTCGCCTAATGCGTGACCAACTAAAATTGAAGCTGTGGCGTTAAATGCCGCACCAGGCATGAATAAAATTGATTCTATGCGCATGCCAGCACTCAAGCCTGCAAGAGCTGTAATACTATTTGGTACAGAGGCGGCAATGCCAAATAATATGAGATAGCCTGTTTGCCATAAACCTTGTGTCAAAAGAGCAGGGAGTGCAACTTTTATCAAATAAGGTAAAGAGTTTTTTGTCCAATTTAGGCTCAATTTCAAGCTAGATGGAAAGAGTTTGGCATGCTTCAATAATATAAGCGAAAGAACAGCTCCTGTAAGTACAGCAACAAAGGTTGACCAAGCTACGCCAGGGACGCCGTATGCTGGAAAACCAAAATACCCAAGCCCAAAGGCTAAGTTGCCAAATATATTCACTATTGTAACAATAACACTGATAAATAATGGACGTGTAACGAGTTTCGAAGCCCTGAAAAGAATATTGCTTACAAAATAGAGATAATGGAATGGCAATGCTAAAAAGAGAACATTCCAAAAATAAAGACCTATAGGTTGTGCCTCTTCTGGAATATCAAGCAAATTCATCATTTCATGCCCAAAGCTAAAGCCTAGAGCAGAAAATAAAATTGCAAGAAAAACAGAAAGATAAAGCACTAATAATACATATCTTTTTGCCCTTAGAAATTGTCTTGCCCCTAAAGTTTGAGAAATAACCGCCATAGCACCAGAGCCAAGACTCATAGCCAAGATCATCATAAATGCTTGAATTTGTGCATTTACACCAACAACAGCTTGCACTTCTGATGAAATCCTACCTGCTACCCACATGTCACTCAAGCTCAATACTAATGTAGTGAGCATGAGCAGGATTTGCGGAATCACAAGGCGAGAAATTTCTTTCCAAGGGATTTCTTTTAATAAGTCTTTATTTATTTTCATAAGTGCAAGCTGCTGTTAATTATATTGTCGTGATAGTATATTTATTTAAAAACAAAACTAAAAATAAGCTAACAAATCTTCAATAGTTTCTTTACGACGAATTTGGCGTACATTTCCATCTTTATCTATAAGAATTTCAGCAGGACGTGGACGCTGATTATAAGTAGAAGCCATTGAAAAACCATAAGCTCCTGCATCAAGTACGCCTACAATGTCACCAACTTCTGCTTTAGGAATGTTTCTTTCTTTTGCAAGAATATCGCCACTTTCGCAAATATTGCCTACTACTGTTTGCATAAGTACTTCATTTGATGGATTTTCTTGATAAATTTCTACATCGTGATGTGAATCATACATAGCAGGGCGTTGCAATACGTTAAAGCCTAAATCCGTACCTATATAATGCGTGCCAGCATTTTCTTTAGTGGCATGCACTGTGCCCAACAATAAGCCACATTCACAAGCAATATAACGGCCAGGTTCAATATAGAACTTACCAGTATAATTATGCTTTTCAATATAGTCGCAAATAGTTTTGTGTAAGAGAGTTGAAAGAGCTTCTAAGTCTAAACGAGCTTGATTTTCGTATTTCTTATAAGGTATACCAAAGCCGCCGCCAAAGTCTATTATTTCTATATCTTTAAAGTTAGGTCTAGTTGCCACAAAGTCAAGAAGTATATTCATAGCTTCAACATAGGCATCTGCTTCCATAAAGAGTGAACCAATGTGCTGATTGATACCCGCTAATTTAATGCCGTATTTATCAAGAAGAGCTAAAACTTGATCATAATCTTCTGGATTAATACCAAATTTAGTTGCCTTACCAGCAGTAATAACTTTTTGATGGTGACCTGCACCCTTACCAGGATTTAAACGTATCACAACTTTTTTTGAATTTTTGTGATTTGGGTTTTCTTGCATAACTTGTGCTAATGATTCAAGTTGTGAAAGAGAATCAACGCTAATAAGCATGTCATTTTGCAAAGCGTTTTTAAATTCTTCTTTTGACACATTGTTACAAACATAAAGCATTTCATCTGCTGTATAACCAGCTTTTTGGTTGATGAGCAATTCGCCAGGGCTCATGGCGTCTACGAGTATGCCCTCTGAGCGAATGATTTTTAATAATTCAGGATTTGTATTTGCTTTTGCTGAATAATCAATATGAAATTGATCTGAAGAAGAAAGATTTTTCAAATCTTGGCAGCGTTCACGTAAAATATTTTCATTATAAACATAAAGAGGAGAGCCGAATTTTTCAATGAGATCGTGTGGCGTATTGTTCATAAAGAAGTTGATGTCTTTAGTGTAATTCATAATATATCCTCATGTATTCTTTATATTTCTAAAAAATAAAAGAAATATGCAAGCATATTTCTTTTATTTTAGATTATTTTTTCTTTGACAATATCAAGGTAAAAAACTACTTCTTGAGCCAAGGCATCATCTTACGTAAGTCTTCGCCTACTGTTTCTAATTGATGCTCAGCTTCTAATCTGCGAGTTGCATTGAAGAAAGGATAGTTTGCTTGAGCTTCTAAGATGAAGTTACGAGCAAAAGTACCGTCTTGGATTTCTCTAAGAACTTGCTTCATCGCTTTCTTAGTATCTTCAGTGATAATGCGTTTACCAGTTACATAGTCACCATATTCAGCAGTATCAGAAATTGAATAACGCATACGAGCTAAGCCACCTTCATAAAGGAGGTCAACAATAAGTTTCATTTCATGTAAACATTCAAAGTATGCGATTTCTGGTTGATAACCAGCTTCAACTAAAGTTTCAAAGCCAGCTTTGATAAGTTCGCTGCAACCGCCACAAAGAACAGCTTGTTCGCCAAAAAGATCAGTTTCTGTTTCTTCACGGAAAGTTGTTTCAATAACACCTGAGCGAGCGCCGCCATTACCTTTAGCATAAGCTAAAGCTTTTTGCATTGCTGTTCCGCTTGCGTCTTGGTAAATAGCAACTAATGATGGCACACCGCCGCCTTCTGTGTAAGTACGACGTACTAAATGCCCTGGACCTTTTGGAGCGATAAGGAAAACATCGACATCAGGTGGTGGAACAATTTGTTTAAAGTGAATGTTGAAACCGTGCGCAAAAAGTAATGATTTGCTAGAATCTAAATAAGGAGCGATTTCTTCATTATACACTTTTGCTTGCACTTGATCAGGAAGAAGAATCATAATAAGATCAGCTTGTTTTGCTGCTTCTGAATTAGAAACAGGATTAAAACCGTGCTCTTTTGCTAATTCGTAGTTTTTACTTCCTGGACGTTGAGCAACAATAACATTGAGCCCTGAATCACGTAAGTTTTGAGCGTGTGCATGCCCTTGTGAACCATAGCCAACAATAGCAATTGTTTTGCCTTTCAATACGTTGATGTCTGCATCTTTTTCGTAATAGGTTTTCATAGTAGATCCTTTAGACTTAATTTTGTCTTAACATTTGAATAGTCACGATACGAGTAAATAGCGTAGCTGTCAAGCTATTCAAAGGTTAATTAATAAATTTAAAGGTAAACAAGAAAAATATAATCTTTCTTGTTGTGATTTTGTGAATGTATGAAATTTGTTGAAAGGCATGGATTCTCACGTCACTCGCTTTGCTCACTCCTCAGAATGACACAATTTGTGAACGGACTAAATGCTATGAAAGTTGAAAAAATTTGCCCCGCAGATGTTATAAGATAAAGACACGCTAAGACACAGGCAAAAAATTTGTCATTCTGAGGAGCGTAGCGACGTGAGAATCCATGCCTT
>CAYJDN010000189.1:0-4510 GCA_964368925.1 uncultured Desulfovibrionaceae bacterium
CCAGCACCGTCGCCAGCAAAAGCTAATTCAGTTGGATTACCATCAGTGCCAAATCTTCTAGCATTACCAGCGTCGCCACCCATAGGGTCATCGCCACTAGTAGGAGCGCCAGTACCATCAGAAGTACCACTTGGATCAAGATTCGGGTTACCAGTAGTGTCACCCATGCTAGTGCCATCACCTGCGCCACTAGCAGCAGGCATGAGGTTTGAGTCAAAAGCTGTGAAGAAATCTGCACCAGCAATTGTTTGTCCTTCTAAAACGAAATCAGGAACAAAATCAGCATTATAGACAGCATAGAAATCGTCGAGTAAAATAGAAGAGCCGTCTTCGAATGAGATTTGTAAGTCTTCGCCAACTCTTTCAAAAAGAGCTGCGGCAGAATCGAAGTTTAGTTCTAAAAGATTAATATCTTCAGTAATTGTAAATACATTCTGTACGCCACTTTCTGGCATAGTAAGAATTAGATTAGCCATAATTTTATCCTTCCTTATAGTGTTGTTACTTGCAAGAATAAGAGCATGCAAAAGCTAAATTGCTTTATGTGTCTTATTTTGCCTCAATTGCAAAGCAATACTAATATAGGATGAACACATGACTCTTAATATATAAGTAGAGTTCTTTGTGTACCTCACCGCCAATGCAACAGCATTTGTCACGGTAATAACTTGTTTTTTAGCAGCTTAAGTTATTCAAAATCTGCAAAGTTAATTCATGTACATTCTAAAATAAGTGTTTTTTGCCTAGGTGTCTCTGAAAAAAGAGCTGTTCTATAAGAATGAAAAAGGAGAACTTGATTATAGAGCTTGTCAACACCTTGCCGCCAATACAACAGTATTCGTCACAGCATTATAAATCAGCAAGAAATTCTTCTTTCGCCGCCAATACAACAGTATTCGTCACGGCATGCGAACTAGTGAGAACTTAATCTTGAAGCGCCAATACAACAGTATTTGTCACGCTAACCAACTAGCAAGAGTCTTTTTCCTTTGTCGCCAATACAACGGTATTTGTCACGACAGGCTGAACTTTACGAGGATATTTATGGTACACTTATCGAAAGTATGAATTTGGAGAGCATTTCAAAAAAATGGATGCTTCTCACCGCCAATGCAATAGCATTTGTCACGGTAACAACCTTACGTTGTCGCTGTTGAGGTTATTAGTTTATGTACAGTCCCATACATAGCCACAAACTAAATATCTTTGGAGAAAAGCCAATAAAAAAATGGTGCTTATTTTCTCCGCTGCCAATGCAATAGCATTTGTCACAGCATAGCTCATAGAAATATAAAATTCTAAATCTTATATTTATAGTATACATTAATCAATAAAATGTCAAGTGTAAATTATTTTTTGAACTATCTTATTTTTGCTTTGTTCAACTTTGTATGTGTTTTATATAACTATATGAAAATTATTGCTTTTTAGAAAGTATGATATGAAGGTATGGACTCCACATCGGGCTAAAGCCCGCCTGTGAGCATTATTATTGACAGAAGAATTAGAGGAAAGTTGATAATAAGAACTGGATTCTCACGTCACTCATTTCACTCATTCCTCAGAATGACAAGTAACTTTACTCGTTTCACTCATTACTCCGAATGACAAGTAACTTTGTTTAAGTATATTAGCATGCTACGTCTTCGAGAAAAGCAATAAAGGCATGAGTTAAAATAAAAGCACATTCTCTTCTTTGTCATTCTGAGGAGCGAAGCGACGTGAGAATCCATGCCTTTACAAACAAAAGAAATCTATAAATCTAAATTCACATTTTTGGAATTATAACATAGCTATAAGAAAGTTTTAAATAGGATTGTCTTGTATATAAAAGGGAGTGGATAGAAAAATCTATCCACTCCCTTGTTTTATTTTATGAAGCGAGTGTTAGAATTATAATTTAATTCCAATACCACCATCAAAGTTATCTTGACTGATTTGGTCTTCGATTTGGCTTGCAACATCAGCACTAATATCATTCAAGGTAATTGTTTGTTCAAAATCACCATTGCTAATTGTTATCATGCTATCTGGAGCGCTAAAGTCGATTTCATAACCAGCTTGCTTGAATGCTGTAAGGTCTAAGAAGTCTTCGCCATTACCGAAATCTTCGATAGTGTCATTAGCGCCATTTTCAAAGCTTTCTAAAGTGAATGTGAATGTGTCATTTCCTTCACCGCCGATAAGCAAATCATCGCCAAAGCTGTTGAATAGAGTATCATCACCAGCGCCACCGTTTAAGGTGTTGTCGCCACTGTTACCCATAAGAGTATCATTACCAGCGCCACCACTGATGTTTTCAAAGTTTGTGATATTATCAAATTCAACATCATTGATTTCGAGTGAACCGTCTTCAGTAAGTTCAATGGTATTACCATCAGCATTGCTAAGGATAAAGGTATCTGAACCGCCCTCGCCGCCGTCGATTGAGCCTTTGAAAGTGCCTGAAAGTTCATTCACATTTACAATATCATGGCCTTCACCAGCTAAGATAGTTGCGCTTGAATCTTTCATTACTGAAATGAATACTTCATCATCTCCAGAGCCTGCGTCAATATTACCGTCGCTTAGTGTGCCAATTTCAAAAGTATCATCACCTATGCCACCGAAAATGTCGCCATTTACCATGGTGCCAGTAAGTTCAAAGACATCATTGCCATCGCCTAAATCTACAGTAGAGCCAGACATATCAGTTACGTTGAATACGTCGTCGCCAGTGCCAGCGTCAATTGAACCACCTTGTAGGTTGCTAATTGTGAAGCTGTCTTTGCCAGCGCCGCCAGTTACATCGCCGCCATACATATTTGTAGCGTTGAATACGTCATTGCCTTCGCCGAGAATAACAGTTGGTTGACCAGCGGTTGAGCCGTGTATGCTATTGATATTAACAGTATCATTGCCTGTACCCATATTAATAGTTGTTTCTGTACCTGTAACGCTACCAGTTACCTGCACGGTATCGTTGCCGATGCCAGTCATGATTGTACCGCCGCTAAGCGAACCAACACCAGCGTCTTTCATTTCTTGTGTATTTTCAGTAACATCAATAGCAACACCAATATTTTGTTTATTGTCTTCGCCGTAGCTAATGCTATTGTTTTTGCCTAAAAGGTCAGTTGCGTTAGGGTCAAATTCTTGTTCTTCGCCTTTGATGTTTTTGAGGAATTCAGCTTCACCAATAACGATAAAGTCATCGCCTGTGCCAGCATCAACTTTACCACCCGACATTTTATTGATGATAATGTCATCTCTATTGCTTACTGCTAAGAATTCACCACCAGTCATTTCGCCGATTTCAAAGTTTTCGTAAGAAAGGCCGCCAGCTTCAAGCTTACCACCGCTGATTTTGTCAATAGTAGCTTCGTTCGCTTTGAGGTAACCGCCTGAGAGTTCACCATTTAATACTACTGTATCATGTCCCATCGCGCCTTCAACGAAACCGCCAGTCATGTTGCCATTGATTTCGATATAGTCGTCACCGTAATCGCCATTGATATGGCCGCCTTTTACATTACCATTTACTATGATAGTGTCTTGACCATAGCCAGTATCAACATCTGCTACATTAGAGTGAAGTTGACCAGAAACATTATGAGTTGCACCTGAAATGTCGCCATTTATAGTAACAGTATCGCTGCCACGACCTGAAAGAATGTCGCCACCAGAGAAGTCGCCAACAGTTATGTCGTTGTTGCCTTCACCAGCATTCACAGTACCACCAGTCATAAAGCCAATGCTTACGTCGTCGTCGCCTGTACCTGCATTGATAGTGCCAGCTTGCATTTTGCCAGTAACAGAAATGGTATCATTACCGTCTTCACCATTAATTGTAGCACCAGCAGAGTAGATATTTCCAACAGTGATTTGATCATCACCAGTACCCGCATTAACAGTTCCACCTGCGCCATTCATATTATTGATGTTAATGATATCTTTTTCTGAGCCAGTGTTGACTGTCCCTTTTGAAAAAGCGTTGATAATGTTTACTGTATCTTCACCTTCGCCAGTGTTGACAACACCACTAGCCATAGTTTGGTTGAAAGCACCTTTGTCTGTACCAATGTTTACAGTGTCATTACCAGAGCCTGTATCAACAAGTACATCAGTAGAGTGACTGCTGATTTGTCCGATGGTCACTGTGTCTGCATCATCACCAGTATAAACTCTTGAAGTTCCGCTTATACCTTCGATATAAACTTGGTCTTCACCTGTGCCAGTAGTAATTGTACCACCGTACATCATATCTTGTGGATCGTTTCCAGCGTTGTTGTTGTCGCTGTTTCCTACTTTTACAATGTCATTACCTGCACCAGTATCGATTATAGTACCTTCCAAAGAGCCAGCGAGAAGAGTATTTATACCACTTCCTGAATTTGCACCAATATTGATTGTATCATTGCCTTCACCACCAAGCACTTTGCCACCTGTGAGAGCATCAATGCTTACATCGTCGTCGCCAGTACCAGCATCAATTGTACCACTAGTCATATTGCCAACGCTTATGTCATCG
>CAYJDN010000190.1:0-3610 GCA_964368925.1 uncultured Desulfovibrionaceae bacterium
ACAAAATTTTTCTTTGCTTTAAAAAATTGCTGGTTGATATTTGCAATAAATTTTGTTTTTGCTTTACTTCGGTTTTTTTAATTTTTTTTTTTTTGGGGGAGGGGGTTTGGGGGAGGGAAAACCTAAACTTTTTCAAAAGTTTTGGTTTTCTCTCCCCCAAGTCAGCCAAAACTAAAAAGTTTTGGTTTTCTCTCACCCAAATACCTAAATATTCTAGTCTTACAATAACAATTGACATTATTCTTTATTTGACAATAAGCGCAATTTATGCAATAAATTTTGATTACATGTAATTATTATAAAGGTGTTAAAATGATTGATATAGAGAGCCAATTAAAGCTTATCAAGCGTGGTATAGCTGATCTTATAAATGAAGAAGATTTGAAGAAGAAATTAGCCAAGGGCAAGCCATTAAATATCAAGGTTGGTTTTGATCCTACTGCGCCAGATTTGCACTTAGGGCACACTGTTGTTATGCACAAGATGCGTCATTTTCAAGAATTAGGACATAATGTAGTTTTTCTTATTGGTGATTTCACAGGTCTTATTGGTGATCCATCAGGCAGGTCAGACACTCGCCCACCTTTAACAAAAGAGCAAGTATTACAAAATGCTGAAACGTATAAGAAGCAAGTATTTAAAATTTTAGATCCTGAAAAAACCATTGTTGAGTTCAATTCTAAATGGCTTGGTGCTTTAGACTCATTTGACATGGTGCGTTTAGCGTCACGTATTACACTTGCACGTATTTTAGAGCGTGACGACTTTGAAAAACGCTATAAAGAAGAGCGTCCGATTGCTTTACACGAATTATTCTACCCTCTTTTCCAAGCCTATGATTCTGTTTCATTAAAAACTGATGTTGAATTAGGCGGCACAGATCAGCGTTTCAACTTACTTATGGGGCGTCAATTACAAGGGCAATATGAAATGGAGCAACAATGTGTGCTTACAATGCCTTTACTTGTAGGTTTAGATGGCGTACGTAAGATGAGTAAATCTTATGGAAACTATATTGGTATAGCTGAAAGCCCTAAAGATCAATTTGGTAAAACCATGTCAATTTCAGATGAACTTATGTGGAATTACTACGAATTACTTTCTGCAAAATCTTTAGAAGAAATTGCTGAAATGAAAGCCAAAGTAGAATCAGGCGAACTACATCCTAAATTAGCTAAAGAAGAATTGGCAGCGGAAATTGTAACTCTCTACCATGGCGCAGACGCAGCAGCTCAAGCAAGACAAGACTTCAACGCAGTTTTCACAAAAGGTAGCTTTCCTGAAGATGCAAAAGAATTTTCTTGCAATCAAGGCGACGACAGCACCTTAGTTTCTGTTCTTGCAAATGCAGGCCTACAACCATCACGCTCAAAAGCAAAGCAAATGCTCTCACAAGGTGCAGTTTCAGTGAATGGTGACAAGTGTTTAGATGATAAAACACCTTTAGAAAAAGGGACTTATCAAATTAAATGCGGAAAAAATGGCTTCTTGCTTCTTACTGTAAATTAATCCATACTCAAGAGTACACTATGCCGCACATAACCCTGTATCAAAGCGATAATTTGCCGATTTTACAATCGTTGCCATCTTCTTTTGTAGACCTTATCTACATTGATCCACCCTTTAATACAGGCCGTAAACAATCTCGTACTCAAATTAAAACAATACAAGATGATTCAGGCGATAGATTAGGCTTTCAAGGAAAGAAATATAAAACCGTAAAGTTAGGTACGAAAGACTACGACGATATATTTGAAGACTTTGAAGGCTTCATTCGCCCTCGACTAGAAGAAGCCTATAGAATACTAAAGCCTACTGGCTCGCTATTCTTCCATATCGACTATAGAGAAGCACATTATTGCAAAATTTGGCTAGATCAAATTTTCGGTAGAGAATGCTTCCAAAATGAAATTATATGGTCCTATGACTATGGCGCTCGTTCTAAAAAGAAATGGAGTGCAAAACACGATAATATATTCTGGTACACAAAGCACCATAATCAATACACCTACAACTATGACGCTATTGACCGTATTCCCTACATGGCTCCAAGCTTAGTTGGCAAGGAAAAAGCAAAACGTGGAAAAACTCCAACTGATGTATGGTGGAACACAATTGTTAGCCCTAATGGCAAAGAAAAAACTGGCTACCCTACTCAAAAACCACGTAAAGTCATTGATAGAATTATCAACGTGCATTCAAACCCAGGCGAAACAGTATGTGACTTCTTCGCTGGAAGCGGTACTATAGGTGAATCAGCCTATATGCTAGATAGAAGCTCAATCTTAGTGGACAAAAATCCGCAGGCTGTTGACGTAATGATAAAAAGATTCAAAAATAAAGACATTCCTGATAATGATATCAGTTTGTATGAATAGATTACTATATTTATAGATAGCTTTAATTATAGAATAAGTTTGAAAAAATAAAAATATTGAATTTTATGATGGTGCACTATACAAAGATATTGCTGCTATTATAAAATTCTTTTTTTAATAAAATATTATGAGTGTGCAAAATTTTGAAAAACATGCACTTCACACGCCCGCAACACATTAACAAGAAAGATTATAGGTATAGCATAAACAGTCCACATCATTTAAATAGCTGTAGAGCGGAGTTAAGATAGAGAACAGTTATTATAAGCGTAAGAGGAAATAAAATCGCCCTAGAAAAATGCGAAGCATTTTTCTAGGGCGATTTTAGTGACGTAGGTTCTTAGGAGCTGTCCGCTCCTAAGCCGCAGGAGGCAAATAAAGAAAAATTACCTACCGAACAAAACCATATTTAGAAATCGGAATCATATTCCGTAACCATTTTTACTTCTCTATAATACAACACCAGCATCAACATTTAGCATAGCGCCAGAAATGTATGAAGCCATATCAGAAGCAAGAAACACGAAAGCATTTGCCACGTCTTCTGGTTCGCCTATTCTTTGTAGTGGTATTGTATTGATAAGTGGAGTGAGCGCCGCTTGGGGAATATCTCTTCTTTTATCAGTATTAATAATTCCTGGTAGCACAGCATTTACACGTATATTATCAGCGCCAAGCTCACGAGCAAGTGATTTTGTGAAACCATTAACGCCAAATTTAGAAGCAGGATAAGCCACACCGCTATTTTGCCCATAGAGGCTTACAATAGAACTTGTATTTAATACTACGCCGCCGCCTTGCGGTTTCATAATACGAGCGATGGCTTGTGTTGTAACATAGAGTGCATTCATATTAAGACTTACTACTTTTTCAAATTCTGAATAATCTGCATCATAGATGCCTCTAGCAGCTGCAATACCAGCATTATTTACAAGTATATCTACACGCCCAAAGACTGATAAAATACCCTCAAATGAACTTTGTACTTCATCAGAATTTAAAAGGTCAGGTGCATCAAGAATGATATTAGATTTTGGGAAAAGAGCCTTTAACTCACTAAGAGCTTTTTCGTTATTTGCTTCTTCAAATTTTGCGCCTAAAATTGCAACTTTTGCGCCATGTTCTAAATATGCTTTTGCAATTGCAAAACCAATGCCTTTTGTAGCACCCGTAATAATAGCAGTTTTATTTTTTAATAACATATTTCCTCCGTTAAAAGGGTATGATAATAG
>CAYJDN010000190.1:3660-4488 GCA_964368925.1 uncultured Desulfovibrionaceae bacterium
TATATCACAACGCCAGCATCAACGTTTAATAATGCGCCCGAGATATAAGAAGCCATGTCCGAACCTAAGAAAACAAAAGCATTAGCAACATCTTCTGGCTCACCTATACGACGTAATGGAATATTATTGATAAGTGGCGTTAGCGAAGCTTGAGGCACAGCTCTAGTCATTTCAGTATTAATAATACCAGGTAAAACAGCATTAACACGTATATTATCAGCTCCAAGTTCACGTGCAAGTGACTTTGTAAAGCCGTTAACAGCAAATTTAGAAGCAGGGTATGCAACACCCCTAGGTTGACCATAAATACTTACAAGTGAAGAAGTATTCAATACACAACCGCCGCCCCTAGGCTTCATTAAGCGTGCAGCAGCTTGTGTAGTTACATATAATGAATTAAGATTCAAATTGATAACACGTTCAAAATTTTCATAATCAGTTGTATGAATACTAGTCGCAGCAGCCATACCAGCATTATTTATCAAAATATCAAAACTGCCAAAAGTATCTGCAATCTCTTGGAATACTTCTGCAATCTCTTCTGGACTTAATAAATTTGGTGCATAACATAGAATTTTAGACTTTGGAAATTCTTTTTTCAATTCTTCAAAAGCTTCCTGATTGTTTTCTGCTTCATGCTTAGCACCTAAAATAGCTACTTTTGCACCATGCTCCAAGTATTTCTTTGCTATAGCTAGCCCTATGCCCTTTGTACCACCAGTAATAATTGCTGATTTGTTTTTTAACATATATCCTCCATATACTTTTAAAATTATGTTACAAAATGCCATAAAAAACTATATTTTGTTATATAGTAGTACAATAAGT
>CAYJDN010000191.1:0-4478 GCA_964368925.1 uncultured Desulfovibrionaceae bacterium
GAACACTTGCACCAAGCGGACTGTCACTTGCTAGACCTAAGATTGAATAAGTGACTAAATTTGCGAATGGAATGATTGCATTGTAGGCTATTAACCATAGCACAAAGCCTATAGAAAGTTTAATCAAATATTCTTTATTATTGAAGGGTTTAGATGGTATTCTTTCTTCCGTAGCTGTGCTTGAACAGCCACAAGAGGAAGTCATTTCTGTTTCTTTTGTGGTTGTAGAACAAGCACAGGGACTCGACTTTTGCTCTTCTTTTGTGCTGCAACACTCTGATGTAGTAGAGTTTTTAGATTCTTCAGCAATAGGGTTAAATTCTCTTAGCACCTTATCTTGCGAAGCAAAAGATCTTACTTGATCTCTATCACCTTCTTTGTGCGCAAAATTTTCATTACTGCCACAAGCGCAAGTAGCTTTTTTGGCATCTGTTTTGTTTGTACTTTCGTCACTCATGATTATATCCTTCTAAAGCCTTTATATAATACTATTTGCGCATTTTACAAAATACACAAATGTAGTTCAAAAAAAATTATTGATTAGCTAAGCATTCCAAAAAATTACCAAGACAAGAAAGCTCTAATGAATAGTATTTATAGACGCCGTCTTTTCTTGATTGAACAATTTTTGCTTCGCTTAATATGGTTAAATGTCTTGAAATCGTAGAGATATCATCGCCTACTAAAGCTTGTAAATCACAAACACATTTTTCGCCTTGCATGAGGTAACGTGCAATATATAGACGTGTTGGATGTCCAAGAGCTTTGAAAATTTTTGACTGATCTTCGATATCTTTGCGTATTTCTTCAAGTGATGGCATATTAATTTCTATTGGTGCAATCATATAGTTTCTCACTTTTTTATATTGTTTGCTTATTTGTAAAAATAACCAAATATAAAAATATGTCAAGTAAAAATCCGTTAATTAATTAAAAATTTCTTTCTTTGGAACAAAACTTGACAATTGCGATAAAAATGCGTATTTCTTTTGTGAGTGATGAATCGGGCGGCGGTAACTTCGTAAACCCCGCCAGGTCCGAAAGGAAGCAACGGTAGCGAGTGTGCTGGGTGTCCGATTCTCTAAGAAGCGTAAGCCATATGGTTTACGCTTTTTTAGTTATAGCTGCTTTTATAAATGAAAGAAATTCAAACTCATTACTAGATAGTGTCATCATAATATGACTTTTTGTCTTCTATCAAGGAAGATGAAAATGCTTTGAAGGAGTTTATTAAAACATAAATGACTGAAAAAGCATTTGAAATCTGACGTAGAGAGAGGCGAAAAGGCGATTTTGACGACACTATCTATAATATTTCGCTAATAATTTTTGCTACAAGAGTAAAATCTTTCACTGCTAAAGTTCTCACATCAAGTGCAAATACATCGTCTTCTAATCTTCCGATTATTGGTGGATTTGTCGATAAAAGCGCTTGTTTCAATTTTGTAGAAGATATATTTTTAGGTGAAATTTCAACTAAATAGCTAGGTAAAGGGGCTTCAGGGAAAGCGCCTCCGCCAACTCTTGAGCTATCTTCTTTTATATTGATTTTTGCCTTATTATCCAAACTTTTCTTGAATATTCTTGATAATTTATTTGCTTTTTCTTTCAATTCATTTTTTGAAATCGTGAGCATTGATAGGGTAGGGATATTTTTCTTTGCTCTTTCCATGTCTAAATAATTTCTTAAAGTAGTTTCCAAAGCAGCAAGACTCAGCTTACACGGGCGCAAAGCACGCAAAAGCTGATTTTTCTTGATTTTTGCAATATACTCTTTTTTTCCAACTATTATGCCTGCTTGCGGGCCGCCAAGTAATTTGTCGCCAGAAAAAGTTACAATATCAACGCCCTCTGCCACAACTTCTTGAACCGTTGGTTCTTTTGGTAGTCCATAAGGCTGAAAATCAATAAAGGAGCCTGAGCCTAAGTCTTCGATAAAGGGAATATTGTGAGCTAGTGCCAAATCTGCTAGATCTTTTGTTTCAACTTTTGAAGTAAAGCCAATAAGACGGAAATTTGAAGTGTGCACACGCATAATTGCTTTTGTTTGTTCGCTAATCGCATTTTCATAATCAGACAAATGCGTTTTATTCGTTGTGCCAACATCTTTGAGTATACTGCCGCTGCATTCCATCACATCGGGTATCCTAAATGAGCCACCAATTTCAACTAATTCACCACGAGATATAATTGTTTCACCGCCTTGGGCAAAGGTCGATAGTGCAATCATTACGGCTGCTGCATTATTATTTACAATTACAGCATCTTCCGCTTTAGTTATAGTCACTAATAAATCACGAACAATAGCATGACGTGAACCACGTTCGCCAGTTTCAAGATCAAATTCTACGCTAGAGTAACCACTACAAGCCTGACTTATGGCCTCAATTGAGTCATTACTCAAAACGGAGCGCCCAAGATTTGTATGTATCACAACGCCTGTACCATTTATCACAGCTTTTAGCTTTGGATTTAACTGTTTTTCTAAATCAATTATTAGATTATGCGCTTGTAATATATCGCTAATTTCTTCATTCTTTGTGATTTCTTTTGTAGCAATTTTCTTGCGTATCTCGTCTAATTTTGAATTGATAAAATCGACAATAGTCGCATGGGAAGCATATTTAATTGAAGATTTGCTCATAGAATTATTACTATTAATAATAGTATATATTTCGTCTAATAGTAGAGAAACAGATGGAATTGCCTTATAAAGTGTATTCATATTATGCCTTTGCTTGCCTTTCAATATATTGAGGAAAGAGGGTGTAAAAGTCAGAAAGTAAATAAAGAGAGCCACATATAATTACTGTAGATTTTACTTGCGAATCTCTGCACTCATTTTGGATATGTTTTACACATTCGTCAAGATTTTTATAATCAAAAAGCGTAGAAGAAATATCTTTTGCCAATTTTTGAGCAAGCATTTTTGCGTCTATGGCACGTGGATTATCTGAAATTTCAGGAATGAGAGTTGTAGCCATAGCACACAAAAGTTTAACTTCTGAATAAAATTCATCAGTGATTTTATCATCTAAACATGAAAAGATAATATAATCAGGTGATATAGAATTTTCTTCCAAAGCTTCTCTAAGCGAACGTAAACCATGCGAATTGTGAGCGCCATCAAGAATAACTTCAACATTTTCCAAGGGAAGTGCTTTGCTTATATATTGTATCCTGCCAGGAATAAAGGCTTTTTTTAAAGCTAGCATTTCTTTCGTTTCAATAGACTCAACTTGCAATTCATCTTTACACAATAATCGCCATGCTTCAAGCGCAAGTTTTGCATTTGCCTGCTGATGCTTACCAATCATTGAGAGCTCAAATTTTTCTTCACTATATATAGTTAACATATTAAGATGAAGAGGAAGGTTGAATCCATTACATCTATTTTTAATAATTTCTAGAGCTTTTTCAACCTGATTTGCACTTATGACAGTTTTTGTCCAATGATTTATGGCATTTGCTTTATCTTCTGCTATTTCTTGAATAGTATTTCCTAGAACAGAGCAGTGATCTAGAGCGATTGGAGTAAAGATTGTTGTTGCACATTCTAAGGCAGTTGTAGCGTCAAATTTTCCACCTAAACCAGCTTCAAAAAAGACAATATCTACTTGTAAATCGGCATAAATTTGAGCTGCAAGCACGGTAAGAAATTCAAAATAGCTTAAATCGGGATTTGCATTATAAACTTTTTGTGCGGCCTTTTCCCATGTTGCATTGTCTAATTGCTTGTTATTATGAAGTATTCTTTCTTTTGGAGAAAGAAAATGTGGAGAGGTGTAAAGCCCAACGCTCAAATTATGTTCTTGCGCTAAAAAAGAAAGATAGGTTGAAGTAGAACCTTTTCCATTCGTCCCAACTATTTGAACAGCTTTGTAGGGAAGCGGCAGAAGATTAAGATTTTGCAAAGCAATTGTCATTCTATCTTGTCCAGGCTTCATGTGAAACATTCCTAGGCCGTCAAGATGCTTGACTATATCATTATATGTGTTTAGCATAATATTACAATTCCTTATATATTAAAGTATAGATACACAAAAAACATAGAATTGTCATGTAATTTTTTAAGTGCAAGTGGGGAAAGTATGAGATTAATAGGAAATATACTATGGCATATACCTTTTTTGGGATTCTTAGGAGCAATTTGCGCATTCCTCATTGGCACAGTGCTAACACTCTTAGTCGTCACAGCGCCTATAGGGCTTGGTTTAATACAATATTCTAAATTTCTCATGCTTCCCTATTCGTATGAAATCATCTCTTCAAGCGAATTTGAACAAAATTCAAATATACTGTGGCAGAGCTATTCATTCATATTAAGAATGATATATTTCCCAATTGGCTTGATTTTAGCACTTTTTCAACTATGTCAAATTATAGGACTTTTCTGTTCTATTGTCGGAATACCAGTGGCTATTCCACTTGCTCGCAGCTTACATGTTTATCTAAATCCAGTAGGTAAAATCTGTGTG
>CAYJDN010000192.1:0-4447 GCA_964368925.1 uncultured Desulfovibrionaceae bacterium
GAAATAGAAAAAATTGTTCAACATGGCGAACCAATTTATTTGACTAAAAATGGCTATGGTACAATGGTTGTTATGAGTTTAGAACATTATAGTAAGCTTACAGATGACATTGAGTATAAGTTAGATGAAGCGGATAGTGCATCTGCAAAACCTGAAAGATTGGAACACGATACGGTTTTTGCTCGAGCAAGAAAGTCAATAAGGTAGCCAATGAAAGACTATAAATTACGCTATCTTCCTTTATTTGAATAAGATTTATTAGAAATTGTACACTATATTTCTTATGAATTGCAAAACCCTGAAGCAGCAGCAACTTTTCTTGATAATTTAGAAAAAGCTATTCTACTTCGGCTAAAATCGCCTTTGGCATTTGAGCCTTATCAGAGTGTAAAACCACGACAACATAAATATTATAGAATTTATGTTCAAAATTATACTGCTTTTTATGTGGTTATTGATGATTTTGTAGAAATGCGCAGACTTTTGTATAGCCCACGTGACCATGCAAATCTAGTATAAAAAGATATGTGGTACTCGTTTTGAGAACCACATATCTTTTTATTTGTTTAGTAAGCTATTTTGCTACAATATCTGAGGAACTTTCCTCATCATTTTCGCTTTCAAAAGTTTCTGTGTCAGTGTCAGTTTCTCTTTCAATGCCTCCACTTTGAGAAGTCACAAAAGCACTTAATTTAGAAACACAGCCTAGTGATAATGCTCTAAGTTAAAAATAAGAATTATTTAGGAACACACCCTAGGAAATTTTCAATTCGCCATTATTATCTCTATAGCCACAAATATGATGTAATTTACAGCCATACGCACCAGGGCTACACTCTAATACACTATTTTCTGCCATACTATGCTTATCGCTATTTTCAGCTTGGTGATAGTCTAGGACAATTTGGACAGCTTTTTTTACTTCACTTTCTTCGCCTTCAAGCACGAGTGTAGTTGAGCCTTCTGCGCCTGCAATACCGCCGCTTGCTATTACTGTAGCTTTGATTTTTGCAAGTTTTTCTAAGGCGACTTTTTCAGTAATAACTTCGCCATAAAGTGGAGTCAAGCCAATTGACATTCCCATTGACCAGTCCATTTTACGTATTCCGCTTGCTTGAACTGCCTCTTGAATGCTTGTTGGGATTAATTTCTCTAAACCACAAGCGATAATGACTTTACAGCCTTGAGCTAAAATGCCAGAAATAGCTTTGCCAGCTGCACCGCCGAATTGTAAACCAAGAACAAGGGCTGCTTGTCCATGAATATCGAGAGCATTTGCGCCTATAATTGCAACATCAGTGCGAGTCATTTCGTGAACAGCAGGAAGCAAATCTGCATCAATATTACTTATTTTGCCGTCTACAAGAAAAGCACTGTGCGGATTGCCCTCAGTTACTGTGCTTGCTTTTGCGCCATTTGCACTGATTCTGCCTGATAGGCGCAAAGTTCCGTGTCCCATTCTTTCTGAAACGGCGGAAACGGTTGTTCCACCCTTTAATATGATTTTACCATTTGTAATAGCTTGCTGAACTTCTGGCATTTGGTAAATTGCTTCTGCAATAATGCGTTTTGCGACGGGTACGGTTAGTGTAACTTGAGCTTGCATAAAATCTCCTACAATTCTTAATGATGTGTAGGCAAGCATTAGCATATTAAAATTGAATATGCAAGAAAAAGAGGAAAACTATAAAATAATCTTCATAAAGCTTTTCTTGCTTTGGTATGTGCATTGAAATATGCGATAAGCGCAGGGAAAGTCGAATTAGGTTTCGCCTTTTGCAGAAGTCTATTGATCTAAACCTAATTCTTGCAAGGTTTTAGTTTTTATCTTAAATGCTAAATGTCCTGAAGGTAAATTTGTAAAGTGAAAAAAAAGCTCATTATGTTTTGCTAATTCTTCTGGACTTTTAGTGCTTACTCTGGCGGCAATAATATATTGCGCCACATAGGAATGCCAATCAGAAGCAATGTATTTGATGAGTTCTTTGTCTAAGTGCTCATAGGGGTCATATTCCAAGCCAGCCTTACTATCGCCAAAAGTAAAATTTCTACCTAATATTTCAAGTTTTGCATCATTGAGCATTTGCATAATGCTTTTATAGGTAAAAAAGTGAATATGCGTTTCATCAAGCAAACCAGATGGCATATAAGGTAAATTATTCGCTAATAATGCTGCTTTTACGCTCATATGGGCGACATTTGGCAGTGATAAAAGAAGAAAACCATCTTGATTAAGATAATGCTTTAATTGAGATAATACATGCGTAGGATTACGCAAATGTTCTAAAACATCACCTGCAAAAACAACATCAAATTTGCGGATAAATTGTGAAAATTGGCTGATTCTTAAAAGATCCAAGTCAATTTGATAGGCCTCTTCATAAGCCTTGGTTTCAAGCGCCATATCGAGGCTTTCTTGATTATATTCTAAGCCATAATTAGTTGTATTTTTGATATGTTTTAGAAGAGCACCAGTGTCACCGCAAGCACAGCCAACATCTAAAAATAATGCATTTTCTGGCACAAATAGACAATAAGCAGGCAAATCTTTAATGTCAGCATCTTTATCAAAATTTGTTTTATATACTTTATGTCTATCGTCCATGGTTTGCCTCTCTGTTCGCTAAAAATTGCATGAATTTAACTTTTTGCATATTCATTTCATCGCTTGAATTTGCATGTGTTTTATGTAAAGCAATGAAATTATGTTCATAAATGGGTTCTAGTCCTAAATCGCTTTGCTTTGCCTTTATGAAGAAGTGCGAAACATAGCCATTATTATCTGCTACTAATGCCTTAGCGGCTAATGGCGGCATTTTTTCGAGCAGTTGGCATGATTCTTCTAAAAAATCTTCTTCTTCTAATGTAAAAAAATCAATGTGTTCTATTAATAAATTTGCTTGAGATAGAAGCACTGCTACCGTTTTATAGGTGAAAAGATGTATATTATTTGTGCAAAGGAGCGAGTTTTTTTGATAAACAAAAGTATTATCAAGAAGGTGTAATTTCAAGCTTATATGCGCTAAATTTGGAATGAAAAAATAAAATGAAGCGTCTTTTTTTAGAAATTTTAGATATTCTAATAATTTAGCTTCTGGAAACCTGAGAAATTCAAAAAAATCATGAGCGACAATAGCTTCAAAATTTTCAATATAATGGGGAAAATCATGTGCTTGAAGGCTATCCATATCTGTTTGAAAAGCTTCAATATAAGAAGAATTTTGTATAGGCTTATTTTGTGTATTGGGGCTATGCTCTAAAAGAAAACTATTGCTATATTCATTCTTTTCTAGCAGGCGAGTTTTTGATAAACTAGAAAATTCCATCAGATTTCCACTTAATTGCGAAGATGCGAGTAAGTTTGCAATTTTATTTTCTATTGTAGTAATATTCATAAGTATCCTTTATAGAGCGTCATTTATGGAGCGTCCTTTATAGAGCGTCACTGTCATGCAAATGGGCTAATATATTTTGATATTCATCTTTGAATTGTGTATGTCCAAGCACTAATTCACTAGCATCAAAATTCACAATGCGCAAGTCTAGAACAATATCTTCATAGTCCTCGGCATTAAACTTCTGCGCAATATAGTCTTTTATTGATTCGGGCAAAGAAATATTTGATAAAAAGCCCTCTTTTACTGCTTCAATTTCTTTATTTCCAATGGCATCTTCTCCAAGCGTAAGCAGGAAGTAAACACTTTTTAGAGCGCTATCATTTTCTGAATAAATGTTATAGAGCGTTCCAGAGAAAGTGTCTTCTATTTTTTGCCATTCTTTTAATTCGCTTGAAATTGCGCCCCCAAGCAAGTAAACATCTTGAACTATGAAAGAATTTTCTTCCTCAATCATTATATTTTGCGCATTTTTCAAATTAACGAGGGCGTGGTGAATAATTCTTGCGCCTAAAGAATGCCCCATGAGTATGACTGGTTTTTTCTGTCTTGCAAGCCATCTTGATAAAACTTTTCCTGCATATTCTGTATTTTCCACAGCTTCTTTCCACGCATTTAGAAAAGTCTTTGAGATAGTGGTCATTTTCTTTATTGGCGAAATTTTTACAGCTTGAGCTGCATTTGCTTGTGCTTCAGAAACAATGTCCCATAAAGTATTTGACGGCCATGAAAGCCCATAGCAGGCATTTTGTGGAAAATGATGAGAAACTGCCTTGAGCCAGTCTTCATAAGAAGTATTATCTTCTTGTAAAAAGCCGTTAATAAAGACAATAGTAGGGTTTGTGCCTTGTTTTAATTCTATAAGTTCAATATCTGCTTGTTGCATATCAACCTCTGGAATACAATATGGTATGCGCAAAAACTAGCAAAGCGAGAGTAATACTTCACATAGGGCCTTTTCGCAAATTAATGGCGCATCATCTTGAGAAATGAGCGGGTATTCTATATTTTGTATAGAATGAGCAAGTGTATTATCATTAAATAGATAATCT
>CAYJDN010000193.1:0-4428 GCA_964368925.1 uncultured Desulfovibrionaceae bacterium
AATATTTTTTTGTTCGGCTTTTAAATATTCAAGATTTTCGCCCACTTCCTGCCCAGTTACCCACAAGACTTTTAAATCTTTCTTATATTTTTCCCTATAAAGCTTAAAAGCCTCCGCCACAAGTGGCAAATTCTTTTCTTCGCTAATGCGAGAAACCATTATGATATCATATTCTTTTTCAATATGCCTTTTGTAAAAAACATATTCATGCGTGAAATCTGCATCTTCTAAAGGTATGAAAATTTGATGCTTTCTATGCGGAAAATTCTTTCTAAACCACTCATATCTTTCATCATTGTCATATAAAGTAAAAAGTGCATCACCATTTTCTTGATGCGCAAAATTACAAAACATAGAAAGCGAAATAACATGATAAAGCTCGTTTATGCTTGGGAAAGTTTTATATAGTAAATCAGCAGCTTGCGTATAGCAAACACCCTTTATGAATTTGTTATCATAGCTAAGAGGAGGCAAAACACTTACAAAATCTATATTGTTATACCTATCAACTTGAGAAATTTTAATTTCAGAACTAAGCGCATTCATAAAAGTATAAATTTCGTCCATGCTGTATTTTTTGTGTAAAAAAGGATCGCTAAACAGCTGTTTTATTTCAGCTTCTTTCTTTTTTCTTTCTTCTGATGTTTGCATACATTCACCTAATCTTTTAGTACAAAATTCAGTGCTTCGAGCTTTTTGCAATCAAAAGCTCCTTTTCTTAACATCTTTATTTTATTATCTTTTTCAATCTCAATTATAGTTGATGGCAATCCGCCTTGAGGATTATGCAAAGGATTTTTCGATCTCAAAATTGCATCAATAGCAAGATTAATATCAACTTGCTCAGCACTGCTCGCCGCCCTCTCACCGCTTTTATTTGCAGAAGTTGAAATCAGCGGTGCATGAAGTGCATTACAAATTTCTTGCACTAAAGAATTTGGACTTTGCCTTAGAACGACATTATTTGTATTAGCTGTAATAATTGAAGAAATTTTACTATTCGCCCTCAAGCATATACTTAAACTTTCTGGCCAAAATGCTTTTGTTATTTTAAGAAAGGAAGTTCTTATTTCTTCATCAATATCAACTATTTCAAGCGCCTGTTCGCTATCTCGCACGATAAGAGGAAGAGGTGAAGATAAATCTCTTTGTTTTATTTCATAAATGCGCTTTAAAGGTTCATCTTTAAAAGCGCTACAGCCAATAGCATAAAAGGTTTCAGTAGGATAGGCAATAACACCACCAGCTCGTAAAAGGACAAGAGCATCATCTATAGAGTCTATCATCATAACGATTCCAACTATTTTGAATTTCTTATATATTATAAAATATTTCTGACCAATTTTTATACAAATGCCATAAACACTAAAATCAATCGTTTATCTATCTTGAATGTATCCATCTTTTTCAAGCTGTTCCTTAATATTCGCAGCTTTGTTAAATCCGACACTCAATTTTCTTTGTAAAGCTGAAATTGATACATTTTCTAATAATGGTAGTATTTCAATAGCTTCTTGATATTTAGGATCAGCAGCAATGCCCGAACGACTGCCACCCTCAAAAGCCCCCTCTTGTTTGTTTTGAGTGTAGACAGTGAAATCTAAATTATATTCTGGCTTTTGTTGCTTTTTCCAATAATCTATAACCTTTACAACATCTTCATCTGGCACAAATGCCCCATGTAAACGTAATAATTTACCACCACCAGGCTTGAAAAGCATATCACCACGCCCAAGCAAAGTTTCAGCGCCTTTTGCATCTAAAATCGTGCGAGAATCAATAGATTGCGTCACTTGGAATGAAATACGACAAGGGAAGTTTGCTTTAATTAAACCAGTAACAACATTCACACTCGGCCTTTGTGTTGCAAGAATAAGATGTATACCTGCGGCACGAGCAAGCTGTGCAAGACGAACGATAGAACCTTCAACTTCCTTACCATGTGTCATAATAAGGTCGGCAAGTTCATCAATAATAATAACGAGATAAGGAACATGACTATGGTATTTGGTTTCTTCTTTATTCGGCTGCATTTCGTCAGGTAATGGCATTGGTTTTGCCATATTCTTAACTTTTTCATTATAATCTGAAATTTTTCTCACGCCTAAAATACGCAACAATTCAAAGCGTTTATTCATTTCTTCTATAGCCCATTGCAATGCATTCTTTGCAAGCTCCATATCGGTCACAACGGGGTGCACAAGATGCGGCAAATCAGAATAAACCGAAAGCTCAATGCGTTTTGGATCTACAAGTAAGAGCTTCACTTCATCGGGCTTTGCTTTATAAAGCAATGAAATAATAATAGAATTCAAGCAAACAGACTTACCTGCTCCAGTTGCACCAGCAATAAGCAAGTGGGGCATTGTCGCTAAATTTGCAGAAAAAGGCGTGCCTTTAATATCCTTGCCTAATGCCATTGTGAGCAAGGAATCAGAGTCTTGAAAAGTGCTTCCCTCAATAAGCTCCCTAAAGGAAACATTCGCCCTTTCATCATTAGGCACTTCAATACCGACCGAATCTGAACCAGGGATTGGCGCTTGTATACGTATAGAAACCGAACTTAAATTCATGGCCAAATCATCTGATAAAGCAGAAATTTTACTCACCCTTATCCCTGCCGCTGGCTTAATTTCATACATAGTAATAACAGGCCCAGGAATTGCCCTCACTAATTTCGCCTGCACTTTAAAAGTTTCTAAAGCTTTAATGAGCTTCTCGCCCTTTTCTATGAGTGCTACTTGGCTGAATTTTATTTCTTTTTGCTTTTCTTTGGTAAGAAGACTTATAGGAGGTAGCGTTAATTCTATTACTGCTTTTTCTTCTTTCTTTTCTACTGTTTTCTCGCCCTGCTTTTTCTTAGGAAAAATTGACCAATCGCTAAGATTACGCTTTAATTTACTTTTCGTATCTTCTTTTGCTTTAGAAGCAGTGTCATTCTTTGCTTCATTATTAAGAAATTCTTCTTCAGCTTTAGTTAAAGAATTTTCGTCAGCATTATTTGCGTATTCTGAATCGGCAATATCATCAATATTGTCTTGATTTTGTTCACTTTCTAAATTTTCTAGAGCATGTTCTGCTGTCAAATCAAGAATTTCACCTGATTCAATACTAAAAGCCTTATCTTCATCACTTTCTTCTTTTGAACTCTCTTTCTTTTTATTAAAAAGAGCCAAAATTTTTTCTTTTATACCTTGTTTTTGCTTGGTGATTAAAGGTAAATTTGGAATAGTTTCACCTTTATTATCGCTTTCTGTATAATCAGCAGTAGCAATTTCAAAAGGTATAGAATTTTTATCTTCTATGGCTAGTGCGCTGTTTTTCTTTTCTTTTCTCTTATTATTCGCTTCTTTAATCGTTCCACCAGCTTTTTTGATTGTGCCACCAGCTTTCTTCGTTGTTGTTGCTGTTTTTTCAAAAAAAGTGAACCAAGAAATATTGAATAAAAGGTGAAGCGCATAAAGGAATAATAAGCCGCCAACAAGTCCAGAGCCTACAGCAGAAAGATAGAGCACTCCATAAAAATGTAAGAAATCACCGCAAAATCCGCCGCCATAGATAGCACGAATATTCAACTCCCACGCAGAAGCAAACCAAATAAAACAAATGACAAATAAAAGCGTACCAATAAAACGCCTAAAGCCTGATTTTGTTATCTTAATTAAATAACTAAAACCAAGCAAAATACTAAGAATACCGCAAAAATAAGAGCCAATGCCAAAGAAATAAACAAGTAAATACGCAAGACTAGCACCCACAATGCCAACAGCATTTTGCTGTGTGTAGCCAAGCGCATTCTCTTCAAGAATATGAACATCGCTAGGCGCATAAGAATAAAGAGAAACAAAAATAACTATGCCCAATAAAAGCATAAACAATCCAATGACTTCATAACCTGATTTCACTGGCGCTTTCTTTGCCGCTTCTTTCTCTTCCGCCTTGCTTCCGTCTTCTTTTTCGAGGTCTTTTTTGGTAAATTTCTTCATTGTTAAAAGATATACAATAGCTCTTAAATGGTCAAGCTTTTCAAACATTATCCCGAAAATATATAGACCTATTCCAGAAATGAATCGAAAAAATGTTAGAAAATAATATTTGTTTTCTATACCTTATTCGTATTTTCTTGGATATGCTTATAAGGAACTACGACATCTCTTTGTTTTTTCATACTTTTCTTATTTGCATACATACGTTCATCAGCAAGCTTAATTATGGCATCAATATTTTCAAATTCATAATGCCTATCAACAACAACAAGACCATAACTTATTGAAGTTTCATAATCTTTTTCATATTCTTCAGCAATTAAAGAAATGCGACTTCTTAAAGTGATAACTTTTTCAATAGTTTTACTTTCGTCAAAATTCTTACCGACAACAAGGAATTCATCACCACCAAGGCGAGCTATTGTTTCATCATAAAAAACAT
>CAYJDN010000194.1:0-4422 GCA_964368925.1 uncultured Desulfovibrionaceae bacterium
AGTGGTGGTAATGCTGGTGGTAAAACAGTTTGCTTAAAGACAGCAGGACTTATTGTACTTATGGCGCTTGCTGGCTTACCAGTACCTGCTGATAGGGGCGCAAGCTTGCCAATTATTGAAAAAGTTCACGCATTTATTGGCGATGAACAAAGCCTTGATGAACATGTTTCTACTTTTACGGGACAAATTAGACATCTTTCACGTGCTTGGGAAGAATTAAGTTCTAAATCATTAGTATTGCTTGATGAATTTGGTGCTGGCACTGATCCAACGCAAGGTGCTGCGCTTGCGCAAGCTGTTCTTGATGGCATTTTAGAAAAAGGCGCTTTTGCACTTGCCGCAACGCATTTTCCAGCATTGAAAACGTATGCACTTACAAATGAGCGTGTGCGTGCTGCTTCTGTTTTGTTTAATGATAAAACAAAGAAGCCTCTTTTCACTTTGGCTTATGGCCAAGTTGGCTCTAGTATTGCTTTAGACGTTGCAAAAGAGCACGGATTACCAGAAAGTATTATCCATAAAGCAGAAAAATATTTGCTTATAGATGGGCAAGATACGGCAAAAGTAGTAGATACTTTGAATACTTTAGCTATTGCTCGTGAAGAAGAATTAGAAAAATTAAAGAAAGAACAAGAAAAAGCGCAAGCTAAGGCTAAAGCTTTACAAGAAAAATATGAAGCTGATAGACAAAAATTGCATGATGAAGTGCGCAGACTTTCAAGAGAACTTATGCAGGCTTGGAAAGAAGGCAAACATACTGCAAAGCAAAGCATGAAAGAAATGTCAAAGCTAAAAGCAAGCCTTGTTCCAACTGAAATTGAAGCACAAGCTCCTATGACTACTGAAGAAAAGCAAGCTCGTTTGCAAACAATAAAAGTAAATGAAACTGCTCTTTATTTGCCTTGGGATAAGAAAGTGCTTGTTAAAGAAATAGATGCTAAAAATTCTAAGGTAAAAATAGATTTGAATGGTGTTTCTCTTTGGGCAAATATTCAAGACCTTGTGCATAAATCTCAAGAAAAAAACGAAAAAAAATCAACAATTAAATTAGATATATCCACCAAAACAAGCCCTAAAAAAGCTGAAGAAATGACAAGACAAAGACTTGACATTCGAGGAAAACGTGCTGATTTTGCTCTTATGGAGTTAGAAGCTTTTCTTGATAAGGCGCTATTAAATTCTACTGATATAGTTGAGATAGTGCATGGGAAAGGCACTGGAGCTTTGCGCAAAAGTGTGCATGAATTTCTAAGAACTTCAGTAATAATAAGCCATTACGAAAAGGCTAATGAAAACGAGGGCGGTGATGGAATGACTTTAGCCTACATTAAATAGGCTAATGAAGAAATATTTCTTATTTTTTTATTCATATATTTTACTCATATTATAGGAAGTGTGCAAGGGCAATAGACTAGATGAAGAGTGATGAAGCCATACAAGTGATTAAATCACGAATAAATATAGCGGATTATGCACGCCGCTATCTTAACTTGCGTCCTGCTGGTGGCAGATTGCAAGGTCTTTGTCCATTCCATCAAGAAAAAACCCCATCTTTCTCAGTAAATGAAGAGAGTGGTTCTTTTTATTGCTTTGGTTGCCATGCTGGCGGCGATGTCTTCGAATTTTCAATGCGTATAAATGGCTATGACTTTAAAGAAGCTCTTGAACATTTTGCCGATGAATTGGGAATAACTATCACAAGGCAAAAATCAAGTGTGGAAGATTCAGCCATACAAAGACAAAGCAAGCAAAAAGTAAATGCTAAGAAAATGCACGGTTTAGCGGCAAAACACTATAAAGATAATCTAATTTTGCCAGAAGCGCAAAAATGCAAATCATATATAGAAGAACGTGGGCTATCTCCTGAAATTATTGATGAATTTTCATTGGGCTATAGCAAAGATGCGTGGCATGCCTTGTCACAACATTTAGGGCAAGCTGGCTATAATGATGAAGATGCTGTCCTTTGTGGGCTTTTATCGCAAAGCAAAAATAACAATCGTGCCTATGATAGATTTCGCAATCGCTTAATGTTTCCTATCTTTTCGCTAACTGGCCAAGTTCTTGCCTTTGGTGGTAGAATTATTCCAAATAATGAAAAGCCTACTGATTCAAGCAATGCAAAGCAAAGTGATGTGCAAGAAGCGAAATATATCAATAGTTCAGATACGAATATTTACAAAAAAGGCGAGCATTTATACGGTTTATATCAAGCAAGAAAGGCGATGAGCCTAAAGCATTTTGCTTTTTTAACCGAAGGATATATGGATGTTCTCACGCTTCATCAATACGGTTTTAACAATGCTATTGCTGTGCTTGGAACGGCGCTCACAGAAGAACAAGTGAAGCGTATTTCTGGTTTTTGTAATAAAGTAGAACTTCTTTTTGATGGTGATAATGCAGGGCGAAATGCCGCATTTAAATCAGCGCAAATGCTCTTACTTGCAGGTTTAGAATGTAAGGTAGTGCTTTTCCCTGAAAAAGAAGACATAGACAGCCTACTAAGGCAAGAAGACGGATTAAATCTTTTCGCAAGCTTGAGAGAAGCAGCCGAAGAGGGATTATCATATTTAATTCGCTATAAAAAAGAGAATTCTCTTTTAGAGGCGATAACATGGGCGAAAGAATTTTTGCAAAAGGTGCAAGTTCCTGAAATTATATCACTATATGCAAGTACAATAGCAGGTGAACTCGGAGTAGACGAAGCCGAAATTCGTCATCAGGTTAGACAAAAAACACGCTTTGCAAGTAATAAAAATACCTATGTACGTGGCAATAGGCAAGAAAATGGCGCATATAATAGCCAAAATAAGGCTAATAATGCTCCTCATCAACAGCAAACTTCAAATTATACAAAGCCGCTTCAAAGTGGCTTGGTGACAGGCAAAGATCAGCAAAGAGATAGATTGATTATAACTTTTGCAGTGCGATACCCTAACAGCATTCATAAACTCCAAGAATTAGGAGCTGGCATGATATTAAAAAGTCATTTTGCCATAGAAATGTGGAATGTTTTAGCTTTGTATTCGCCTGAAACGCTCTTTAATCATCTAAATTCTGAGCAAAAAACCTTTTGGTTGCAGTGTACAGAGGGGAATGCCCCGCCTTGTAATGATGAAAGTGGTGAATTTTTTGCGGTAAAAAGTCTTATCCAAAAATTTCAACTACAAACGCAAAGGCAATCGGTAAATATTGCGCTAAGGCAAAGTAATACTGACATAGAAACCCAAGGTATTTATTTAACCGCTTTAAAAGAAGAACATAAGTCCATACATTCTGAAAATTAACATATTTAGTTATAACAAATATTTACTCTGTATTAAATCTATAAAGATTTTTACAAGGAGGAAAAGTGAGTACGCAATTTAGAGATTTGCCACCTATTAAGATTCTTGTCGAAAAAGGCAAGAGTTTAGGATACTTAACACATAAAGAGATAGTAAAAACGCTTCCAGCAGATATGGCAACGCCAGAAACGATGGAAGAGCTTCTCACTCTTTTTGATACTATTGAAGTTCCTATTGTTGAAACTGAAAAAGAAGGGCAAAGCATTGCAGCAAGCATGAGCTCAAGCCCTGAAGACGCCGCCGAAATGGAGGAGGATATTGATCTAAGTCTTGATGTAGATTTAGAAATCATTGATGATGACGAGCCTATTGAAACCGCTGAAGTTACTGAAGAAAGCGGCGACTTTGCTTCACGTAATACTGATCCAGTACGTATGTATTTGCGTGAAATGGGCGCTGTGCCTTTATTAGACAGAGATGGCGAAGTTGTTATAGCAAAGCGCATTGAAACTGGTGAACAAGATGTGCTTTATGCTTTAACCGAAGTGCCTGTAGCTGTTGAAGAAATTATCAGTGTTGGTGATGATCTAAGACTCAATCGCATTAAATTAAAAGATGTCGTTAAAACAATTGAAGAAGAAGATCCTAGCGAAGAAGAAAGCCAGCGTACTCGTGTTATAAATCTTTTAGATGAAATTAAGCAAACTCTAAAAAAGAAAAGAAAAATCTATACAAAATTAGATGCTTGTAACACATTGGATAAGCGTGTAAGTCACATTCAAAAAGAAATTCTTGTGTATAAAGAAGAAATTGTGACTCGCTTGCTTGAAATAAAACTTGAAAAAACTCTTATAGATCGCATTGTTGAAACTGTTGAAGATTATGTGCGCCAAATGCACAACTGTCGCCGTGATTTAGATAATTATATTGAATCAATAGGTAAGACACAGGCAGAAATTGAAGAAATTTTTAGAGCTTCTGACGCTCGTGAAATTCCACCAAAAGACGCTGCCGCTTCTTTAGGTTTTACTATTGATGAATTTTTCTCCTATAAAGAAATGATTATGGGTAAGATTGAAATTCTTGCTCGCCTTGAAGAAAAATGCTGTCATTCAGTTGAAGATCTTGAAGAAAT
>CAYJDN010000195.1:0-4401 GCA_964368925.1 uncultured Desulfovibrionaceae bacterium
GGCTTTAGCGAACAAGTGAAAACGACGTTTTTCACGCAGTGAGGATTTTGCGTGCATATGCACCAAAATCTTTACTTTGAAATCAGTGTGCGATCAGCACAAAAGGCTTTAGCGAACAAGCATTTTTCACATAAAATGCGCAGTGAGGATTTTGCGTGCGAAGCATCCAAAATCTATACTATGAAATAAAAAAAGAGAGCCGAAGCTCTCTTTTCTTATAATCTATCCTAATTAAAGGCTTTTCGATTAACCAAGGAATGGGTTAGCGAAAAGAAGAATAAGGTTAACAAGCAAAGCATAGATACAAAGTGATTCGATGAATGCAAGACCTAAGATAAGTGATTGTGAAATTTGTCCGCCAGCTTCTGGGTTACGTGATGTACCTTCGCAAGCTGCTTTAATAGCAACACTTTGAGCATAGCCACAACCAGCAGATGCAATAGCAATACCGATTGTCATACCAATTGTTGAAAGACCAATTGCATAGCCGTCGATTTCAGCGGCAAAAGCCATTGTGCCTACAGCAAGAAGAGCAATAGTGTTGAGAACAACAAGAACCAATTTACGCATAATGTACTCCTAAAAGTAATAATATAATTTTTGACCAGATGGCCATTCCCCGCAAGATTAATAGAGCTATATGGGCTTAATGTCAACTCATTTTTTAGTGAGCGTGTTCCATTGCACCTTTAATATAGGTTAATGTAAGAATAAAGAAGATAAATGCTTGTAATGTTTTAGCTAGAGCGAACAAGAAGAAGAGAGGTACAGTACCAACTAAAGTACCAACATATATTGATGCGCCAAAGCTAAAGAAAATAAGCAAGGTCATTTCTTCGCCGAAAATATTACCAAAAAGACGAAGAGTAAGTGATAAAGGACGAGCAAGGTTAGAAATAATTTCTAATGGGAACATAAGAGGGATTAATGCCTTGTTTGTGCCTGTGTAATGCTTGATGTAGGCTGCGCCGTGTGATTTTATTCCTATATAGTTGTAGTATAAGAAAACAAAAATCGCCATAGCTGCTGTAGTGTTCAAGTTCGCTGTAGGAGCATCACAACCAGGTGTTAGCCCTAAGAAGTTCATAATGATGATAAAGATAAAAATGCCGACTAATAAAGGTACAAATTGCCTGCCTCTTTCGCCCATATTACCAACAATAAAGTTTTCAAGCCCCTCTATAAGAAACTCAAAAGCTGATTGAAATTTACCAGGAACTTCACGTAAATTTGCTTTTAAAATAAAACCAATACCTGCTAGAATCGCAAGCCCCATCCAAGTAAAGAATACGTGCTTAAATTCAACGTGCTGACCAGCAACATCAATTGCAGTTAAATTTACAAAATCAGAAAAAAGGACGGGATGTGGTAACCCTTCGATAGCCATAAGCGCTTCTCCATATCATCTATAATATCTTCAAGATGCGGAATTGTGCCACAGTTCGAAGAGAAAATCAAGCTTAAATGTGGTGTGTATTGCTAAATTAATTCTTTTGCTTGTTGGTTGTAAAACAAAAACTTCTTATTTGCGCAAAATTTGCTGTGCAACATATAACTTTTTTAGCTCTACAAGGCTAAGTCAAAAGTTTCTTGCATACGCTAAAAATTTGCAGTGCAAGCAAATATCCACATTAGTGCTAGGGTAAAATTTCTAAGACTTTGTCACTTTGTATCTTTGCTGTATGAGCGTACCACTCACGCAAAGCCCCAAACCTATTACAGTAGTGTATAAAATTGGCTCTTGCAAAAAGAGGCTTATCCACAATAAACCAAGAAAAGGAGTGAAAAAAGATAATATCCCAATCCCTGCGACAGAATTTGTAAGCTTCAAGGCTAATGCCCAAGTCACAAAAGGAATGCCCCATTCAAAAACACCAAGAGCAATGGCCGCATATAATGAAGTTTGCGTCACATCGTTCAAAGAATCGCCCTCGATAATTGTAAAGAGAAATCCAAATATGGAACAAAAGAAAAATGACATAAATAAAGATACATTATGATTTATTTCTGATCTGTTCTTTATAAGCCAAAATAAGGCAATAAATAAAGTGCCAAAGACCATAAGCAAAACACTAAAAACACTTACACTAGCGCCAAGCAATGCAGAACTAGAGCCACCAAAAGCAACCAAGGCCACTCCGCTATACGCTATAAGCATACCCAACAATTCTAATTTTCCTAAATATTCTCTAAATAAAACTAAATTTACAAATACAAGAGCAAAAGGCCATGAATTATTCAATGCAGATGCAATTTGCGCTGGTAAGGTTGAATAACCAATAAATGCACAATAATAATAAGCAAAAAGCAAACAAGCTTGAAGAAAAACAGTTCTATAATCTGCAAGAGTCAACTGAACTATCTGCTTATATTCTTTAGTAAAAAATAAAATAACTGCAAGAATAATACTTGCAACTCCAAGCCCTATCCATATTAATTGAAAAGGAGTCAAGCTTGCAAGCGAAAGCTTTAAAGCCGTTGCAACCGCCGACCACATAATAATTGTAGAAATACCATAAAATAAAGCTTTGCGTGGTTGCTTTTCCAACATAATCTAAATCCAAAAAAAAGCCCAAAAAATTGAGCTCATAAAAAATACATATAAAAACACAAAATATATAAACCTAGTAACTATTCTATATATCTTGCTTTTCTCTCCAAGAACTATAAGCAGCTAGCCAATCGTGGAAAGGAATACATTCAGTAGCGTCTTGCATTTCGTCCATAGTTTGCACCCAACCATGAAAAGCAAGAAGTTCATCTTGAAAGAAGTCAGAAACAGAAATTTCTGCCGCCATTTGTAGATATTTTTTATCGCAAGGAGTCACACCCATAAGATGCGCTGTTTGTTGCACAACAGCCGAGCGAGATTGTTCAAAAGTAATGGCTTTGCCTTGCAATGCTTCAATTAAAGGCATAAGCAACGGATTTTTCTCTTGAATTTCATTAATAACTTCATTTGGCACATTCAAGATAGCAGGCGCATTTGCAGGCGCATCGTCAGGAATATCAAGATAGAAAAAGCGAAGATACTGCTCAAAACATAAAGCAAGTAGCATTTTTCTTCCAAACTCTTGTGGATCAGAAAGAATTTCGTATGGCATCTTGAAATTACCTCAACATTAGCGATTTATAAGTTACAGACAGATTGACTTTGGGATATTTTCAAGTAATTGTCAAGAGATTTAGGAGTCCATTAATAATATTTAACATTTAGTAACTTTCATAAACAATCCACATTTGACAAAAAATTTACTTCTGTAACTTTTCACTTGATTTTTTTTTTAAGCGAATATAATCTGTTAAATCTAATTTTAAATCAATGGAGTAAATTATGGGACAGTGGTTAAAATCAAACGATGTTCTTGCTACTACAAATCGTGGCAATCCATGTGAATCAGGACTTTGTACCTTATGTCGAGCAGATTGCCAAGGCAAATGTGAAACGTGGCTTGGCTCAATGATGGGCAGACAATTATTATATCCTAGAGATTTTGGCGTAGTCACTGCTGGATCAGACAATGGCGTAGCCGAAGGAATTTCATACAATTCATTACGTATCAATGGTGGCCTCTATGGCGCTCAAGGTGCAGAAAAGAAGAAAGCTAAAGCTGGTGATGTACTTTTTACTGATGTTTCATTAGAAACAAGCTTTGGTAATAAAATAAAAACAAAATGCCGCTATCCATTTATGACAGGTGCTCTTGGCTCAACATTTATTGCAGCTAAATACTGGGATTCATTCGCTTCTGGTTGTGCTATTTGCGGTGTGCCAGTAGTTATTGGTGAAAACGTTGTTGGTGTTGATAAAAAAGCGGAAATCAAAGCTGGTCGTATTATTAAAGCTCCTGAGCTTGAAAGACGTATAGACACATACTTAAGATATTACGACGGCTATGGCGCTCTTATAGTGCAAATGAATGTTGAAGACACTCGCAATGGCGTTGCTCAATATATAGCTGAAAAATATGGCGATAAAGTTATTATCGAACTCAAATGGGGCCAAGGCGCAAAAAATATCGGTGGAGAAATCCAAGTAAGCGACATTGAATATGCTACTTTCCTACACGATCGTGGCTATCTTGTTGATCCAGATCCTACACTTCCTGAAACTAAAGCTGCATACAAAGCTGGCGCAGTACATCACTTTGCTCGTCATTCACGTTTAGGCTATACAAACCTTAGCCATAGCGAACAAGTAGAGAAAAATTTCCGTCTTCAAGTAGCTTATTTACGCAAACTTGGTTTTAAACGTATTTCACTAAAAACTGGTTCATACGGCATGGAAGCATTAGCATTAGCGATTAAATTAGCTGGCGAATGCAAATTAGATCTTCTTACTATCGACGGTTCAGGCGGTGGTACAGGAATGTCACCTTGGGATATGATGGAAACTTGGGG
>CAYJDN010000196.1:0-412 GCA_964368925.1 uncultured Desulfovibrionaceae bacterium
GTATATATCGCCTGTGTGGTGTCCGTTAGTATCATTAATGTATTTGATATTTTCGCTCGTGCCATTAAAAATTGGCAATGTATATAAACTCTAGGAAATAATTCACGAATTTCCTGATTTCTAATAGAATAATATTTTGCATCGGAAACTATAACATATTTCCACAAGGAAGGAAAAAATCCTAAACTGTCCTTAATTTGAATATTATTTGTATATTTCTTTTCATCACTTTCTAGCAAATTGTTTCTATAACCCATTATTAGGCCGTCGCTGCAAACAACAAACAAGCCATCATAAAAAGATAAGCGCACTTTAGCCTTTTTGCTACAATCTAAAATATAACCCTCTTCATCTAATTTTGACTCAATATAATTATTTGAAATAACATCTTTTTTTTTATTTTCAAAAATTT
>CAYJDN010000196.1:422-4399 GCA_964368925.1 uncultured Desulfovibrionaceae bacterium
AATCCAATCAAAAGTATCTTGATAAAAATCTGCCTCAGTATTCATCGCTACATTGTTTTTCTCTCTCTGTTCAAACTCCACAATAACACCTCTTATTTTTTGTAAACAAATGTATTTCAAATAGTTACGCAAAACGAGAAAATAAGAAACACATATAAGACTATAAAATCATAAAATATACCTAAAACATAAACTTGTAATAATTATTTATCAAATATGCTAAATTAAGTCAATATCAAATAATTATAAAATAATATTTGACTAGATTTAGCAAATTATGTATCATAGACTTGTAAATTTGATACAATCTCATGCTTTTTTGCCTCGCAATTCTATTATATTTGCTATTTATCATGCTTTCATAAAATTGAGCCTATCTTCAAAATTTAGTATATTTTGATAAACAATATGCATGAGATGTCAAAAAAACTAAGAAATATTAAAGTATATCTTTTTTGTATTAATTTTACACAAAAATTCTAGTTGGAGGAAGATACTATGAAAAATGAAGAAAGAATCATTGAAGTATTGCAGTCACAAATTACTTCTGGGCGTTTTAAATCATTGAATGAACTTTCTACTTTTCTAGGCCTCACTGAAACAACAAAATCAAAGCTATATAACGTGCTTAACAAAGACATGAGCGCAGGCTATAAAACAATTTGTGAGTGGTTTGATAAACTTGAAATACCATTACTTTCTTTTGATTCTGAGACAAGGAGGAACAATATGGAACTAAATAAAGATGAATTACCTACTATGACTCGTATAGGCGATAATGCGCCTATTGAATATGTTGAAGGGGCAAATCTCCACCAAATTCCAGTATACGGTTTCACTGGCGCAGGCGGCGAAGTTGAATTGGTTGAAAATGAGCCAATAGCAATCATCTCCATATTACCACAATATAATTATGCCAACATGTATTCCCTCAAAGTTGACGGGGATAGCATGCACCCCACAATTCCACGTGGTTCATACGTGGGCGTCACTCCTTACAGCGGCAGCATGCAAGAAGGCGGCGTATATGTTGTTGAACGCCCTTACCTTGGGCGCATGATAAAGCGTATAAAGATGAATGAAGAAGGAAATTTAGCTCTTTTTTCTGACAACCCTTCCTATGTGCCAATTCCTTTAGAAAAAGTTATAGGCGATAGCGAGATTGTTGGGCGTGTCATGTGGATTCTTAGCATGCCATAAGTATAAATAAATAAAAACTTGATTCTTTTCAAAAAGTATGCCAAAATATCTTTAACTTATAGATTGGTGGATTTTACTAAATGGCATTAGAATTAAGACAACAGATGAAACTCTCGCAACAGTTGATAATGACTCAACAGTTGCAACAAGCAATTAAACTTCTTCAACTTTCTCGGGTTGAATTAATTGACACTATTTCATCAGAACTTATGGAGAATCCTTTTTTGGACGAGTCTTTTGATTCGCCCATAGAAACAGAATTTACCGAAGTGCGTGCCGATGCTTCGCCAAATGAAGCCGATAATGTCTACGATACCGAAATATCCACCTCTGCAGATTGGGAAGACTATTTAGGTGAACTGTCGAGTACTTCAAAAGTTTCTAGCCATAAAGAATATGAATCCTTTGAAGATGAAAGCTCTTTTGAATCAAGATATGCAGCTAAACCAAGCCTTACTTCACACCTATTATGGCAATTGCGCTTTTCTCCACTAAGCGAAGCTCAAATGGAAATAGGCGAAGTAATCATTGGAAATCTTGCACAAAATGGATATCTTAAAGCAAGTTTAGACGAAATTGCTGAACTTACAAAATCAAGCTACAATGAAGTGCGCTCTGTCTTAGATCTTGTGCAAAATTTCGACCCCGTTGGCGTGGCTTCACAAAACCTACAAGAAAGCTTACTTGTTCAAATCAAAAATCTCAAGTACGATCGTGACCCTATTCTTTTAGAACTTATCACAAATCATTTACAAGACTTAGAAAACAATAGATATAAGGCTCTTGCTAAAAAATTCAAAATCGATGATGAAACTCTTTTTGAATATATACAAATAATCCAATCGCTTGATCCAATGCCTGGCGCAGAATACGGTGAAACAGAAAACTTTTATATTTCTCCTGATGCCTATGTATATAAAATGAATGATGATTTTGTCATAGTGCTCAATGAAGATGATATGCCGCATCTTCAAATAAACGAAAGCTATTCTCCTAAAATTTTAGAAAACCTCGAACAAGAAGAAAAATCTTTCTTTGTTGAAAAACAAAAAGCTGCTTCTTGGCTCATAAAAGCTATACATCAAAGACAAAGAACTCTATATAAAGTTTTAGAATCTATTGTTAAATATCAAAGAGCATTTTTTGAACATGGGCTAACACATCTAAAGCCACTCATACTAAAAACAGTTGCTGATGATATAAGCATGCACGAATCAACAATTTCACGCATAACCACAAATAAATTTCTCGCCACACCACATGGCATGTATGAAATAAAATTTTTCTTCAATTCTGCACTCTCATTAGGCGATGGCACAGAAGTTGGCTCTGAATCGATTAAAGCTGCAATGAAAAAATATATAGCAGCAGAAAATCCTAAAGCTCCTCTTTCTGACGATCGTCTTTGTGAATTATTGAAGAATGAATTAGGCGTTCAAATGGCAAGACGTACAGTTGCAAAATACCGCACGGGATTAAATATTCCATCTTCTGCCAAAAGAAAAGTCCAATTCTAAGTTCACATTATGGATCAAATATGTTAAAAGACTCTCCTACTCAAGATAAAAACACTGCCTCTTCATTTTTCAAAAAGTTTCTAAAAACCCTGCCTGGACAATTTCTTATTATTGCCGCCTTACTCTATCTTGTCGGTTATCTTGTACTCTATATAGCAAGAAATGACCCCGAAAGAGTACAAGTTTCTTCTATGCTCGACGATGATCACGTCGTAAGCGAATATGAAAGACTAGAATTGCGTGATATGATGGATAATTATTTCTCAAAAACTGGCATTTCTCTTAGCTATCACATAGCCCCACTCAACCCAAAACCTCATAGAGTTGGGCCAAATACACTCACAATCGCCATCGAAACTCGTACAAATAAAGTAAGATATAGATTACCAAGAGGTTTGAAACCGCAATTAAAAGAATCTCCTGAAGAATTTATTGAATTATTAGAAAAACGCTTTGCTCTCTGCCTTGCACAAGATATTGATAGAAAAATACCTCATTGTCTAAAAGATACTATGATCGCTATAGAAAATAAAACTCGAGGAATCAAGCCACTCAAACTTCAATCAAATTAATACGAGTAAATAATGTTACAACTTTTTAGGCGTACAAAACTAAGCAAATCTGAAAGACTGGCAGCAAAGGAATATGAAAGGTCTTCTAATGCCAAATTCCTCTTTGCGCTTCTCGTCTTTCCCCTGCTCCTCTTTGCCTATAATCTAAATTTTGAAGTTAAAATGAATGCCATTCTTGCAAAATTTTCGCAAGTGGACGAAACCGATAGCCTCTCAACTTTTGATAGGCTCATAATCAATAGAAAAGCTAAAGCACTCAAAGATAAAACAAGTATAGGCTTAGAATTTTATATCACAAGATACAGCGTGCAAGACCTCGATGTCGAACCGCAAAACCTCTATTTAGAAATAAATATACTAAATAAATCAGTCGATGTGAAGCTTCCCTTCAATAATCCATCAATTCAAGCAAGATTAGAAAATAATTTACAAACCTGCATGCAGTATGACAAATTAGGCTACTGTATATCTAATACTATAGAAAAACTAAATAATATCATAACAAATCCGCCAACTCCAAGCACAGCAAAAGAATATACCTCTGATTTTATTAGAGAATAGATTCTTTTTATTATGTATTAATATTCGATTTTTTTGTTTTTTTTGTTTCTATTATTGTTACTATTTATTCTTTTATTTTTTTGTCTCCGACGGCCAAAGGAGCTGCAGCCCCTTTGGAAACCCATAT
>CAYJDN010000197.1:0-4369 GCA_964368925.1 uncultured Desulfovibrionaceae bacterium
ATATTACGCTTGCTGGTCGCTTAGACAAGGGCGAAAGCTATAAAGACATTGAACCTTCTGGTACGCTTGCTTTAGCCTATACTTTAAACGCAACTCAAACACTATTCCACTCTTCTTTTGGTCGATCATTTAGAGCGCCTTCAGTAGTCCAATATACTGATAATAATAACATTAAACCAGAACATGCCTATATTTTTGATCTTGGTTTGAGCCAGCCTCTTTTTGATAATGCATTGGAAGTTTCTTTAATGTATTATAATGCAAATTATACAGATATGATTTATTATAGATATGTTGGCGGACGTACCATACCTGTGAATATTGAAGAAATGGACGCTCAAGGTGTTGAACTTGGTATTTATGCAAACCCTATTGATGCGCTTAGCCTTTCTTTAGTAGCAACTTATCAAGATACAAAAGACCATAGCACAAAGAAAAGACAGCCAAAACAAGCTGATTTACAACTCGCTTTTGATGTTGACTACCTTCTTCCAATTGAAGCAAAGGATATATATGTTGGAGCAAGCGTTACTTATGTAGGCGACCGTGACGATTCAGCATACGATCCAATTACTTATAGCCCTAGTCCTGTAAAACTTGACGCATATACACTTGTTGATTTGCGTGCTAGTATTTATTTGCAAGATAATCTAAAACTAAATGCTAAGATTAACAATATATTCAATGAAGAATATGAAGAAACCTATGCCTATAATACTTTAGGGATTAATGGCTTCATGAGTTTAGAATATACTTTCTAAGCAAAAATAGGAATAAGGCATGAGAGCATTTATTTCTTCAATAAGCTTACATATTTGTATACTAGCTTTAGCTTTCTTTACTGTATCGACTGCTAATTCTGCTTTCGTACTCACAAATGATTCCAACCCATTAGGAGTACGCTCTATCGAAGTGGGCTTATTAAACCTAAGCACACGCAATGAAAGAATAGCAGGTAGCCCAGAGGTTACAAGTGCTCTTGACGTAAAATAAAGAAATACAAAGAAATAATGCAAGTGAAGAAATAAAATCTCAGCCTTTGAATAAAGACTTAGCGTCTATAGAAATACCAAAAAAAGTTGTGCTTCAAAGCAAAAATACTGAGTCAAAAATTGACAATGTAAAGCCAAAAAAGCAAGAAAAAGTAACAGAAGAGATAATAAATCACAGCTTAAAGAATACTTCTCAAAACAAAACTGTTATGCCGACTATAGACGCTAAGTCACAAAATACATCACAAGTATATCAAGAAGAAAATTTAAAGAATCAAGAAGAAATCACTAATCAAAATTCTCACACTAATCAAATTTCTCAAACTAATCAAATAAATACCTCTCTTTCTTCACTTGAAACAAATACTATTTATAACACTGACGGCGCACAAGGTTTAGGCAAAGAAAATATAGGAAAAGCTGGCCATACAAACGGTAATAATCATTTTATTAATTCTTCCATTCAAGGCTATTCAGGGCGAATAATAAAATTCACCCCACCGAAATATCCCGAAAGATCAAGAAGAGCCTCAGAAGAAGGCTATATAGAAATTGAAGTGTTTACAGATAGTAAGGGTAAGATTGAACAAATTTCTTTGCTCACTTCATCAGGCTTTTCAAGCTTAGATAATGCCGCATTAAAATCCGTGAAAAGAGCCCGCTTCACTCCACTTGCAGGAAGAGTTGTCATTCCTGTAGTATTCAAAATTGAAAATTAAATAGAAAATTCATATGAAAAAATTACAAATTTTACTTGTTCTATCCCTCTCAATATTTCTTTTTAACACAAATGCAAAAGCTATAGAAAACACTCCTTTACGTGTTGTTTCGCTTGCCCCCTCTATCACAAATACTCTCATCGCTTTAGGCTTTGAAGATAATATTATAGGCATTTCTTCCTATTGTGAAGCCTTGCCAAATGGAAAAGATGTGCCAAGATTAGGCATTGGAAAAACTTTCAATTCAGAAACAGTGCTTATGCTCAAACCTGATTTAGTGCTAGGACTTGATGACCTAAATATTGCCTATCTGCCCTACCACCAAATAAAAACAAAGAGCTTAGAAGAAATTCTCAACAGTTTCATTCATATAGCAAGCCTTATGGAAGCTGAAGAAAAAGGACAAAAGCTTTATAAAAAAAGCATAGATAAAATCACAGCACTCAAAAATGAATTTGCCCATGCCCCAAGTCATACAATGCTCTTTGTGCTTTCAAGGGAAGCCGATAAAGACGGTATCATCTACCAAATAACAGCGGCTGGAAATGATGGCTATTTCTCAGAATTACTCAATATTCTCCATTGTGAAAATGCCGTTCAATCGCCCATAGCCTATCCTATTCTAAGTTTTGAAAATCTACAAGCAATCAATCCCGACATCATCATAGATATAGTTGCACCTGAACTACAGAAAAAATTACTGATAGAAAATTGGCAACAAATGCCACTAAAAGCCGTAGAAAACAATATGGTGCATATGAGCCAGCTTGGCCTTGTACCAGGCCCTAAATTTTTAGATTTCCTCGATGAATTGGCGCAAATTATACGTGTATCAAATTAGAAACACATTCTAAAACTCATTCTGATAAAAATTTGTAAATAAAAAAAGCCACTACACATATATGTAATGGCTTTATATTATATTATAATAAATCAAAAGGCTTAGTGGTGTGAAGTACCATTTTTTACATCTTTAAGAGTATTGAATATAACCAAACCTAAACCTATTCCAAGAGCGATTAATACAAGATATAGCACACCAAAGAAAACCATATAATCTGGCATCCAGTAGGGAAGGTCAGTAAAAAGTGGGCTTCGTGGATTAGTACCTGGTATCATCATAATTTTGCTCCTTAGAATAAACTTTCTTGAAAATATTTAGAAACACACTCTAGCCTATTCTCAGGAAAAAAGCAAGTCCTTTTAAAGCCTATATGGAAATTTCATTTAAGAATATTTCTATATAGGCAATAAAATAAGTGTCTTATACTTTTTTCTTTTCAATAATTTGGTAGGTCGCAATTTTTAGAGTACTTACTAAAAGTAGTGTTGGCATACTCATACCCCAAACAAATCCGATACCTCCAAGATAGCGGTGGAACAAGAAACCAACAAGCCAAATAATTGCATTCACTAAATATATATCTTTGTCGAAAACATTTTGTTTTGTGATAAAGTAAGAAGTAAGCAAAATACCAGCCATAGGAATAAAAACAGCGCCAATGAAATATAAAAATGCTTGATAATAAGTAGATGGAACAAAAAGCGCCACTAAAATACTGATAACAAGCAGTACTAAACACGCATTTCTTGTGCCTAATTTGTTAGAAATTGTTTGAAAACTTTCACCAGCAGAAAAAACATCTAAATAAGCTGTGGTAACTGTTGAGAAGAAAATAATAAATAAAGAAAATGCACCAAAACCAAGTAAGCCAAAAAGAGGAACAATGCTTGAAATACTAAAATATAAAGCTCCCATTAAACCAAGTATATACATTAGACATGAACCGACAAAATATGCAGCAGTACATATAAAGGTATAACGTGTGCTTTTATTAGAATGTTGAGTATAATCAGCTATTAAAGGCAACCATGAAAGAGGCATAACTATAGATAAGTCTAAAGCAGTACCAAAATGCATGCCCGTTGGCACAATAGCACTAGTACTTGTTGATGCGCCCGCTGTCAAGCGAACAAGAAGTAAACAAGATAGCAGGAAGAGCGAAAATACTATTATTGAATTGAAAAATGCTAGATTAGATCTATTACTAATAATCCAAATACCAAGCGCAAGGCCTAGCAAAATAATCCAAGTGGTTGCAGAAAAGTTCATCCAAGAAAATAAACCAATCGAAGCTTCAGAACCCGATTGAAGCATAACCGCTGTCCAACCAACTAATTGAGTTATATTCAGTAGGGCAAAGAAAATTGCACCAAATCTACCAAAAGCAATACGTGTTGTCTGCATAGCCGAAAGTTCTTCTCTCGCACCAATTAAACCAGCGCCAAACATCAAAATTGCACCAATAATATGACCCAAAATAATGGCCAATATGCCCTTAGCAAGTCCAATAGGCGCAAGTACCATACCTGTCATAATTTCCGCAATGGAAATCGCAGCTCCAAACCATAGAAACATACCAGATGCACTATAAGAAATCTTCATAAAAAAACTCCAAAAAAAAATAGAATAGCCAAGGCATACTCTATCATTATTATACTATCGTAATATTTCTATTGTTAGAGTCCCTACGTTGGCATTACCCAAATCAGGTTATACGGGTCGAATAAAATCCTCTCAGCCTGCTATAACAAGCTCCCCATTCTGAACAGATTTTTTAGTTATATAGAAATGTAAGTAATTGTCAATCTTTATTT
>CAYJDN010000198.1:0-808 GCA_964368925.1 uncultured Desulfovibrionaceae bacterium
GACTAACTTCTCTACAGCCATGACAGCAATTCCGTTTTTTCAGTATTTTATTAATACTATGACAATTCTTGTTCCGGTATTAGTAGGAACATTAGTGTCAAATTCAATTGTAGCATTTGGGTTCTCAAGGTTAAATGTACCTTTAAAAAACTTTTGGTTCACCCTTTTACTTGCCACTATGATGTTACCCGGCCAAGTTACTTTAATTCCTCAATTTGTTATATACCAACAAATAGGTTGGGTTGGAACGTACTTACCATTGATAGTTCCTGCATTTTTTGGCAGTGCTTTTAACATCTTCTTATTGCGACAATTTATGATGGGAATACCAAAAGAGCTTGACGAAGCTGCAAAAATTGACGGTGCAAATACCTTTACAATTTACTCAAGAATTATTTTACCGCTTGTAAAACCTGCAATGACAGCTATTTCTATTTTTACAATTACAGGTGTGTGGAACGACTACCAAGGGCCACTTATTTATGTAAGTGATGTAAACAAATTTACAATGTCTATAGGTCTATCGCTATTTAAAGGCGAGTACTCTGTTGAGTGGAATATGTTAATGGCGGCAACACTTGTTATGATTTTACCTATAATAATAATTTTCTTTGTGGCTCAAAAGTATTTTATAGAGGGTATTACTTTAACAGGTTTAAAAGGGTAAAGTATGAAAATAAATTTCATACTTTAAATAGAAAGGTTTTATTATGATAAATTTACACAACAATAAAGACTTAAGCAAAATAGTTAAAAAGTTACATGGACATATCAAGCTCCGTTTTGTGTGGCAGCTGGAGAAAAATGT
>CAYJDN010000198.1:818-3289 GCA_964368925.1 uncultured Desulfovibrionaceae bacterium
CAAGACGGAACTTTTCCTGAGTTTGGCCACCATGTAAAAGATGAGATGGGTGGAGTTTGGGTACACCCAATAAAGCTTATGGACAGTTTTTTCTCTAAAGTAAACAATGAGCAAATCATTGCCGACAAGTACCAAAGCTTACCTTACGGAAATTTATTTACGTACACAAAAAGTAATGTAGAAATAGAACGTTTTCAGTTTTCTCCCGATGAGGTAAAAGGTTTCATTTTGGACTATAAGTTTACAAATAAAACCGATAAAGAGAAAAGCTTTGATTTTGAGACTGTTTTCAAGTTTCATCTTTCACCTGTTTGGTTCTCTGAAAATATTGGTATTAATAGTGGAGAAACCACTGCATCCTTTTACAAAGATGCAATAGTGGCAAAAGACAGTGCAAACCCTTGGTTTTGTGTGATAGACAGCTCTTTTGGTTTGAATTTATCCAATACAGATTTCTATGAAAAAGAAACAAATGACATTTCGTTTAACCACGGATATTACGGAGCGGTAAAAAGCAAAATAATTCTTGCACCAAATAAATCGCTTACAATAAGCTTTTATATTGCAGGTTCACACACAGATAAAGACGAGGCTATAAGCGAGTGTAAAAAGCTTAAAGAAAACCATAACGCCTATTTGCAAAATAAATTAAACAGGTATAAAAAAATTAAGGATACAGCAAATTTAAGTACATCTGACATCGTGTTTGATAAACAGTATGAGTGGGTAAAGTACAATAACGATTGGCTGATACAACAAAGTGACGAATTTGGCAGAGCCCCTATGGCAGGTATACCTGAATACACTTGGTGGTTTGGTTGCGATAATTCTTATACAATACAAGGTCTTTTAGCATTAGGTGATTTTGAACTTGTTAAATCAACACTTGAACTTCTTCATGATGTGAGTAAAAAAGCAAATGGTAACGGAAGAATAATACACGAGGTAAACACCTTTGGTGCAGTGTCTAACTTAGGTAACACCCAAGAGACAGCCCACTATATTACTGCTGTTTACAAATATTTATGCTATACCGGAGATACCGACACAGTGAAAAAACTGTACCCTTATTGTGCACAAGGTATACAGTGGCTTATGGATATGGATGACGATAAAGACCTTCTTCCCTCAGGTTATGGTATCATTGAAATAGAAGGACTTAATGTAGAACTTATAGACACAGCGGTTTACACTTGTCAAGCACTTTACAATATGCATGATATGTCTGTGATATTTGGTGAAGAGGGTAAAGATTATTTAGAAAAAGCTACAAAATTAAAAGAGATTATAAACACAAAGTTATGGAATGATGAAGAGAATTTATATGTAGATGCAATGGGGAAGGCAAAGCAAATTTTAGAGAGAATTCCACTTATTAAGGAGCAACTGCAAAGAGATGGAAAGGTCTTAGAGCCTAAATATGAGGATTACCTTAACAAACAAGAGGCAAAGTTTAAGAAACTTGACCCAGAGGCTGAAACTCCGTTTATATTAAACAAAAACTGGGTTATTAATACACCTATGGAGACTATGATTTCTGAGCACGATAAGGCCATTAAAGCACTTGATACAATGAAGAGCGAGGACTTTGTTGGTGAATACGGTGTTCATCTTGCAGGTTTTGCAAAAGATGCGACAATGACAATTTCTACAGGGGTACAGGCGGTAAGCGAGGGAAGATACAAAAGGAGTGACAACGCTTTAGCCTTGCTTGAAAAAATGATGAACACTATGGGTAAGGTGATGCCCGGTGCTATTAATGAGATGTCCCCTGATTATGGTTGCTTTGTACAAGCGTGGACAATTTATTCTTTAATGGTTCCTATAGTAGAGTGTTTTATAGGCTTAAACCCAGATATTGCCAATAAGAAAATTACACTTGACCCATGTATTCCAATCAAATGGGATAGGCTTAATATGTCAAATATTAGAGTTGGGCAAGATAATATTGATTTTAGTTTTGCAAGATGTGGAAGCAAGGAAACATATATAATTTCCAGTTCTCAAGATTATAGTATTGAGTTTATTTTGCCATCTTGCAAAAAGGCAACAATAAATGGTATAATATGTGAGGGTACTATAAACATTAAAAAAGGTACCAACGTAATTGAAATAATAAAATAAGAACAGTGAGATTTAGTTAATGGTAGGTTTAAAAGATATATCCAAAGTTTCAGGAATGTCTTTGACACAGGTGTCAAGGGCCTTGAATAATCACTCTGATGTAAGCGATAAAACAAAAAAAAAAGTTTTAAAAGTTGCAAATGAGTTAGGTTATGTAAAAAATATAAACGCTCAAAATTTGGCAAATGGAAAAGCTAAGCAGTTTGCCTTGATTATAAACGGCATAAAAGAAGACAATAACAGGTTTAACACCAATATGTTGTTGGATATATTAAAAGGTACTTCTAAATTTGCCGAGACACTTGTCTATGAGGTAGTTTTGCATGTTTTACCTGACGAAAACACAT
>CAYJDN010000198.1:3299-4346 GCA_964368925.1 uncultured Desulfovibrionaceae bacterium
AGTTAATAATCACTATTACTCTATGATTGCAGTTCAAAGTTTAATTGAAAAAGGTAAAAGAAATATCGCCATGATAAGTGGGCATCAACATGCTATTGTTACGCTTGAACGTAGCTCAGGGTATATAGCGGCTTTGTCTATTGCTAATATACAAGTAAGACAAGAACTTATTGTACAAGCGGATTTTGACTACGAGATAGCGTATAAAAAAACTTTAGAACTAATAGATAAATTCCCTGAGATTGATGCAATATTTTGCCAAAGTGATGTTATGGCACTTGGTGCCGCTAAGGCTTTAGAAGAGAGAAGCATAGATCCTAAAACACAGATATCACTTTGTGGATTCGACGGAATATCTATAAGAGATATTATTTTTCCTTACATTTCTACCGTAAAGCAAGATAACGTCTTAAAAGGATATGAAGCCTCGAAGCTTTTATACAAGCTTTTTGACAATGAAACAGAGCAGGAGAATGTGGATAATACTGTATTTGTACCTTGTGAATATGTGGAATGATATGGCTAATTTACTACATCAAACTAATTTGAGAAGGCTATTCGTAAATCTCTTTAATTTTTTCATATTAACTAAAAGCTGTGTTTCTTTGTTTACAGCGGCGCAAAAATTGAACACCACATTCTCAATCACCAATTTTTTTGACCACATAAACAGTCACAGACAGCTCTGGAGCATATGCAAACAAGAGTGCCAAAAACGGCTAAAGAGCAAGTGCAGTCGAGTGTAAATGGCTAAAAATTGCTATAAACTCATTAAAAAAATTTGGTAGAGCAACTGGGGGTCAAGAGGCCGCAGGTTCAAGTCCTGTCACTCGGACCAGTGTGAGTGTTCTTATAGGATTTGAGTATCCTAATAAGAACACTCACTTTTTTATGCCTGTTTTTCCGTTTAGAACTGTGCGGCAGCTACCATAGGTGTGGGAGCGGCGATGAGCGGTGTGTATGTTACCGCTACACCTCGCCTTGTTGCAAGTGAAACATCGGGGAACTCTAAAGGCACATCTTCGGGTATTTCGATAGAGCCGATGC
>CAYJDN010000199.1:0-4331 GCA_964368925.1 uncultured Desulfovibrionaceae bacterium
TGAACTGCGAGCAAAATAACGAAATTTCATACCCTTAATAAAAATTGGCGATTTAGAAAATCTAGTGCTTGCACGTAGATTTTCTAAATCGCCAATTTTTCATACGGGTTTCCAAAGGGACAGGCGTTCCTTTGGCCGTCGGAGACAAAAAAAAGAAAAAACTCTCTACTAAAGCTACAGAATAAAAAGCAAACCAACATTAAATAAAACAAAAAACCATTCATTTTTGATGAATGGTTTTAGTCTTGCATTAGTTTCCAAAGGGTTGAAATCTTTGGTTGCTTATAGCAAAGTGTAATTTAGGCAACGGTATTTACTATAGTACCTTTACCTTGAGAATGCATTGCTTGTGAGCGCATTTCATTTGTGGCCTCGATGCCACCTTGAATGAGTTCATTAGACAAACTTTCTTGAATGCCAAATGATTTTTGAAGCAGAGCTACGTTAGCGCTGTTTGCACTTGACATATCTACTCTTAATCCACCAACGTCCATAAGAACCTCCTTATAGTATCCGTTCTATCTGTCTTAACGGCTTATGCTATAAATACTTTAGGCTTTTTTCCAAAATAATTTAAAATATTTTATATGTTATTTTAGGAAGTTATGAAAAATAAAATTATTTATCTAAATCAGCCCAAAGATCGTAATCATTTGGCATTTGTTCCCAATTGATTGGCTTTGCATTTTTCTTTCTTTTTCTTAGGAGCACGTAGAGAGCGCCATTTCCGCCGTCTTGATTTTGAGCGCTACAGAAGGCTAGAATGATATTTTTGAAAGGCGAATCGATGAGCCAGTGAGCGACTTTTGAGCGCAAAATTGCGACTCTATCGTGTGAATTTAGTCCTTTGCCTGTGACAAGGAGAACACAGCGCATATCACGATAGTAAGCATTTTTGAAGAAGCCTAAGAGTGTGTGATAGGCTTGATAGACGTTGAGGCCGTGTAAATCTAAGTGTGCTTCTGGGTTATAGTGTCTTTGTTGGAGTTGGGCTAAGATAAGTAAATCCAAGCCCATGATATTGCATTGCACTAAATCTTCTGTATAGGTGAGGGCGAAATCGAGTTTTCCTTCTTCGAAATCGTAAATAAGATGCGATCTGTCATTTTGGTGAATGATTTGCTCTGGCTCTGGTGGAGTGATGCGTTCCTTTCCTGCAAGAGGTTTTACGTCTTGCATGGCTGTAAAGAAGTCCATTTCATTCACTGTTTCTTTGACATTATTTATAGATTTTTCTTCAGTGTTGCTTGAACTATTTTCATTTTTTATTGTGTTATTTTTTATAGTTATAGAATTTTTTAAAGAGCTTTGAAGCATTGGCTCTATTATAGTATCTTCATTTTGTTGTTGTTGTGTGGTCTTTTTGTTATTTTGTTGATTTAATTTGCTTTTGCTTTTTTTAGATAATTTTTCTTCGTGTAGATCTTTTTTAAATACTCTTGTACTATTTCCCATGCTTTGTAGGAAAAGGTTGTTTTCACTTTCTAAATCAGGCGTGAGCCAATCATCATTAGAATTGAGATTGTTAGCTTTACTTGCTTGATTTTTTTGAATATTTTGTTTTTGTATGCTTTTAGCCGTGTTGATCTTTTTAGGGTTTTTTGTATCTCTAAAATTCTTTTTATCTAATTGTTTGAAAGGGTTATCAAATTCCATATATATGCCTTTTTATGCGAGTATGAGCTGTTCTTCTTTAGATTGTAATTTGCGTGTTTTGCCTATTGTCCAAGCGGGTACATTTAGATTTTGCAGTCTTTCTTTAGCTTCTTCTTCTTTTTCACGTGGCACGGCGAGCATGAGTCCGCCTGAAGTTTGGGCATCAAAAGTGAGAACTGATCTTAATACCATAGCATCATCTTCTGTATTGTAAGAATGTAAGGTTTTGCAATCACAATGTTTTTTATTGTTGTACGAACCTTGAGGGATAAGGCCACGTTGAGCATAGAGGATTACATTATCTATGAAAGGTAAAGCCATTAAATCAAGCTCTATAGCGAGATTTGAAGCTTTAGCCATTTCTAGAAGATGTCCACCAAGGCCAAAACCAGTGATATCAGTGGCGGCTTTGAGTGACATATCACGTATGACTTGGGCGGCTTTGCGATTGAGAACGGTTGCCCACTCGTAAAGACTATTTTCTGCAATATCTGAATAGTTTACATCATTTTCAATCCATTGTGCTTTGATGGTAGAGGCAAGAACGCCAGTGCCAATTGGTTTAGTGAGTATGAGCACATTATCTTCTTCTAAGCCGCTATTGCTCGCAATTTTTTTAGGATCAATATAACCAGTAACACTAAGGCCATACTTTATGGCTTCTTCTTCAAGCGTATGACCGCCAGCAAGAACAGCGTCAGCTTCAATAATTTTTTCTATGCCGCCCTCAAGAATTTGAGAGAGTGTATCAATATCAATTTGCGCTGACGGAAAAGAAAGAACGTTCATGCAAGACCACGCTTCGCCGCCCACTGCATAAATATCAGATAAAGAATTTGCCGCTGCAATTTGTCCGTATAAACGTGGATTATTTCCAATTGGCGTAAGTATATCAATTGTTTGAACTAATGCAGTGCCATTAGGAGGAGTTGCTATAATTGTGGCATCTTCATTATGTTCAAAACCATGTATCATTCTTCCATGTTTATCAGGTACTTTTGATAGGGTAGCAAGTAATTTTTCCAGAACCTCTGGAGCTGTTTTAGCCGCTCAACCTGGGGCTTTGGATCTTTCCATAAGTTTAATTTCTGTCATAACTGCTCCTTAAAATATTAAAAGATAAGTATAGAATATTTTTACAAAAAATAGCCTATTTTTCTATAAATTGCAAGAAAATGCTTAGAAGTGCTCTTCCAAAACTTCTTCAATTTGCTTTAATGTGTAAATATCACGTAGTATTATAGGCGAATAGGCAAAAACTCCCTTAGGAAAGAATGCAAGTAGCGGTATACTTGATGAATTTAAGCTTTTAAGAAAATTCTCTTTTGAAGCATCTTTGTGACTTAGATCAACTTTTACAAGTTTTAAATCATATTTTTCAACTAAAGGATAAATATTCTCATAGTTTAGCACTGTTTGCTCTAATACTTTACATGTGGGGCACCAATTCGCTGTAAAAGTAATAAGCATTGCTTCTTGACTAAGGTTTTCTGTTAGATTTTGATATGAATAATCCTGCCATTCTAGTTCTTTAGAAGTGTCAACTTTTACAAATAGTAAATAAAATGCAAGGCTATAGATGCAAATAATTGTGGCGAGTACAGCTTTTGCGCCTTTTTTATATTGAAATTGAGAGTATATAAAAAGTAAAAATGCAAGAATAAATAAAGATATCAGAGCATTATATATTTCTTCAATAGGAAGCAAGGAAAGCAAATAGATTGAGGTAAGAAAGAAAAGAAAAGCAAGTAATTTTTCTAATAAATCAGTCCATTTACCTGGTTTTGGAATAAAATGAACTATGTTTGGAAAAAGCGCCATAATTAAGTAGGGGAGCGCCATACCTAGTCCAGTAGCAAGAAATATAAGAATGAGCAAATGTGGGGGAAGAGTTAAACTAAAGGCTATAACACCGCCAAGAAGTGGCCCAGAACAAGGTGTGGCGATAATTGTTGCAATAAAACCTTGTGTATAGGCTTGTATGCGTGGCGATTTTGAATGAGATGATTTAATATTGAAAAATGGAAAAGAAAATAAACCACTTAGCGATAATCCAAATATAAAAAGTAAATTTGTGAGAATAATAATAAAATAAACATTTTGGAATATTTCACCCCAAATTGTATCAAAAAAGCCTATGAAAAATGCTAAAACAACAAAAAGACTCAATATTCCTAGTGCAAAATAAAAACCGTGAATTCGAATGCTTTTATTTTGTAATTCCTTGTCGTTATGACTTATTTGCAAAAGCGAAGTAATTTTTATCGCAACAACTGGCAATACACAAGGCATAAGATTGAGAATAAAACCAGCAATTAATCCAAAAAGTAAAGCAATTCCAAGGCTTGTCACTTCAATACTATTAATATGTGCCCTTGGTATAAAATTAAAATTTTCCTCTGTTTGATTTGGGAAAATGAGCGAATTTAAATTTGTGTTTTGAGAGGAAGTAGTTGTAGAATTTGTCTTGGAATTTTGTAAAGAGCCTATTGAAGTATTTTTTTGAATTGTGTAATAATTTGAATCTGTTATTATGGTTGAATTTGTGAAGAATGATGAAAATTTACTTTCGCTAAGAAGAGGGAGATTTGCAATTTTTGATGGTATATCTACTACTATAGTATCAGAAAAGGGGCTACAATTTTCTTTGGTGCATAAAAGTAAAGAAACATCAA
>CAYJDN010000200.1:0-4320 GCA_964368925.1 uncultured Desulfovibrionaceae bacterium
TATTCATGAGCTAAACTTCGGTAAGTATCGGGAAGGTGTGGCTTGATTATGATTACTGTTATTGAGCAAATAAAAAGCTTAATTGAGCAACTCAATATTTATCGTGATGAATATTATAATCTGAATTCCACTTCTATTTCCGATGCCGAATATGATAGGATTTTTGAGAGGTAGAGCCTTATACCAGGGAAGGAATCAATGGAATAATCGCTTCTTTAGGGGCAATTCCGGGCAGTTCGGTTTCAAAAAATACCGATTACTTAATTTGCGGTGCTAAAGCCGGTAGCAAATTGGCTAAGGCGCAAGCTTTGGGTATTACGGTTTTGTCGCCGGAGGAATTTGCTCAAATGGCAGCCGGTGAGTAATAAGTTCAACAAAGAGGGTAGATTTTTCTGGTCACAATTATAAAGATATTATCTTAGTTTAATAGCCGTAGGATTATTTATTCCTACGGCTATCTTTTTAGATTTGGGTTTCACCTCAACATCAATGCGCCTTGTGGCTTACCAACAGCTTTTATATCGACATCATTTATTCTGCAAAAATGCTCCAGAAACTCGGTAGCCAATATTTCGTCTTTTGTCCCGTGTTTTACTTTTATGATGTCTTTAAGGATTTGAACTGCTTGCTCATCTTCAAAATATCTAAACAGTCCGGAACTCCATCTTGGCACAGTAATGTCACTATCGTTTTTGTGATAATTCCAAAATAATATTTTCTTAGCCTCTGCCGGAGCTAATTTTATTTTATATCTTGAAGTAGTGGTTACATACCCTGCTTCTCTGCTATCCCCATCATAATTTTCATCAGCAAGAAACACTCCAAACACATAGCGCATAGCCTCTGTACTATCAGGGTTACGGGTTGTTAATATGCAAAGGCTGTTGTTTTGAACCTGTTCCATTTTTAAAGGTGTTCCTCTTTTTTCGCCTCTTTGAACGACTCCTGCTTCTGCTTTCCAATCACGAAGCATAACACTTTCATAACATAAGCTACCCAGCTCGACGAATATTTGTTCAAGCGCTTTGCGTGATATTTCACCATTATGATATCTAAGGCAGTCACAGCTGACATCGTTACACCAAGCCTTTTTTTCAACTACAATATTATTATAAATCGTAGCATCACTGCACACGCCATTAAATCCAACTTGCGTATCTGATTTACCTCCATCACAATAATTGCACTTAAATGCTATGTTGTAGCGTGGATATATTTTAACTTTAGTTGATCTTGGTTTATTATGACAAATCAACTGCTCTTGCTTTTTTTCATTCATTTGCTTTTGCTGCATTTCTTGCTCTAATCGAACCTTTTCCTTATCCTGTTTAATATTGTCAAGCATATCCATTATTTGCTTAGTGATAACTTCATCATCTATTATCAAAAAATTTTCAAACGCATCGGGGAAAACAAATTTACTGACCTTATCTGAAAATGATATTGTTAAATATTTTCCATCATGCTCTGTGACTGCACCTTTACCCAGACTTTTGTGCATGACTATTTGTCCCTTTAAATTCATCTTGCTTCCTCCTTACCAATCAAATTTATATTGTGTAATTAACTGATAGTCCAGAACTCTTTCCAGTTCCGTGTAATTTGGATATTTATGCTCCACAAGTCTAAATTCAGCATTGTGTGTCATATTATCTCTGTGTAGCAGTTCATGGTAAATTATGTACTTAACGACCTCTTTATCTACTTGCGAGGAATTGAGCAATAGATTAATTTTTACATCAATCTGCTCACCATCATTATAGCAAATTCCAAAATATCTTTTCATAGGCTTAACTGTCCAACATATTTCCCGCAGCCTATCGAATACACCACCAAACATCTCATCTATAACTTCTTTTGTCAGTGCTTGTAAATCATGAGGTTTATCAATCGCAAAGGGAATTAGCTCAATAGGAAATTCTACCACGGCTTCTTGGGAAGGGGGAAACAGCTTGTGATTGATTATCTGAGATATAACTTCATTGTACTTGACGAGTGTGCCATAAATGCCCCCGGCCATAGGATACTTATTAAACACTTCTTCGGTGTAGTCTTGCTGGAATATCTTTTCCTTTACAATGTGTTCAGCAACTACATAAGGATCAATTTGCCCTCTATCCTCAAATAGGAAAAATGCAGGCTTTTCTTCGTTATCCTTGATATTTTCCCAGAACAATGCTAAATCGCTGTCTTTTACAGGTGTAACAAATCCGCCAAAGTAATATTGTTTTAGTGCAGCTATGCTTGGTTTGCCGCTTTTCAGCAGAGTAGTTTTGTCGGTATAGAGTTTTTCATAACAGCTATACTGATCTTCAAATACTATTAACGGTACATCTTCACTGCCATTCCACAAGCTGTACCACCCATAAGGTATTGATATATTAGAATTTAACTTGCCATCAACAAAAGCAATAGCATCATAAATATCTTTTACCATATCCCATGGTATAAATTCGGTATTTACTTTTTGTTTGCGCCCGTTTTCCGGAGCATCTGCCTCGATTTGAGTATCTATGAGCCACTCCGGATTTAGCCAACTGTTGAAAGTTTCCCATTTATCACAAAAATCAACAATATATGCTTGCTTAGTGCCGCCGGCATAAGTTCCTCGCATACCTCTACCTATCATCTGCAGAAGGAGGACATCGCTCATAGTTGGCCTGGTTAGGAATACTGTCTGGATATCGGGAATATCACTGCCTTCCGTCAAAATATTAATATTGATCAGCACATCTATCTCGTTATTTATAAATTTGCGAATAACCCGGGCATTTTCCTCTTTGCCATGTGCAGAGTAAACAAAAGCACATTTCACTTTATGTTTTTTAAATTCTTCGGCAAGTGTATAAGCATGATAACCATTTAGGGCAAATACAAGGGTTTTACCATATTTTTCTTTATTTTGCAAATATTGATTGACAATCAATGTATTTCTTGATGAAGATTTTGCAACCTTGTCCACCAAGCTTTCTGGTAGATTTTTCCATTTTTTTATAAATTTCCGCTCATCTAAGGTTATTGTGGCTTCGATATTTTCATTTGTTTGAATATGCTCAAAAACAGGTTCGGACAGTATGCCTTTTTTAATCAGCTCGGCCATGGAAATAGTATAAACTATACTGTCATCAAATAGTTTCATCAAATAGCGACTTTCTGTATCCTTGCCACGAATTGGTGTAGCGGTAAGCCCCAGCAGCTTTGCATCTTTGCGCTTTTTCATAATAAAATCAATAGTATTACGATAACTCTTTGCCACTGTATGGTGAGCCTCGTCCACCACAATAATGACTTTTTTTGCTATAACAGTCTTTAGATACTCCAGACTTCTACAAGTAGATTGTACTGATAAAATCATTAAATCATCATCTTTTTCTGTTGCTTTGATAGTTTGGTGATTACCGGAAACACAAGTCATTTTAAATTGCTTTTTCTTGTTATTAAACATCTTGATATATGGTGCATTATCATAAAATGTCTTTGCCGGTTGGTCAATAAGCATATGCCTGTGGGTTAGCCATATAACTTGATACCCCTGTGCTATCATATCTCCCAGCAGGAAATTGACTGCCGTTCTTGTCTTGCCACTGCCTGTGGGCATTACCAAAAAGCCTGCTCGATTATCCTTATCAATAAAATGCTCTTTTAAGGATTTAACGGCATCTTGCTGAAAATCATACAGTGAGATATTGGTTTCGATGCTCGATTTAAGGTCAACCATTCGCTTATTACTAAACTCCGAGTATTCTTCCGCTACAAATTCACCACCGCCTACTTCAAGCATAGCTTTTATATAAAGGTCGGCAAGTGAATTTGTCATAGGTGCTTGCGAAACATAATTTAACTCAGTTAGATGGTTTGCTTTTTTAGGCGCCCCTGTGATATTAAGTATCAACCCGGGATATTGCTTCAGAAAATAGAATTCAATCTCGGTGCGGTATTTAAGCACGAAATCCCTTGTCGGCGCTTCGGCAATCATAAGCATTGATGGTATAAGCATATCAATGTCATCTGTCTGAATCTTAGGCCTAACCGCCTTGTCTGTCTTATGATTGTAAATCACCTTATAAATAAATTCTCTGCTAAAATTATCCCATTTAAAGTTTTTCATAATGTGTCACTCCTTGTTTTTAGTTTATGTCTTTATTATAATCAAGTTTTTAGTTAATGGGTGACACAACTTGTCCACTACTTTAAATAGAGCTTTAAGTCTTTTTCATAATCATCTATGCTGTCTTGATCTACTATAGCTGTCATAGTAACTGCATCAAAATAGCTGTTGTTAAAATCAAGTGGATGCCCGAAAAGCGAGAATAGTTCTTC
>CAYJDN010000201.1:0-2116 GCA_964368925.1 uncultured Desulfovibrionaceae bacterium
CCTCATTATTTATTCGCATAGAAGATAATCCATTTTGCAAGCAAAGTATTACATCAAATAGGCTGTTTAGCTTTATTTGATGAACATCCATCGCAATCATAGCTGCATTGGTATAATCTTGTAAATAGTGATTACCAAGCTCAACACTTTCTTCTGATATTTCCAAGCCGGTAATCGAATTGCAAAATGGAGCAAGAGCTTTAATTATGCGACCATAGCCAGCTCCTAATTCAATAACATCATCACTTTTGGATAGCATTTTTTTTACAAATTCAATTTCGGCATCTAAGTATTGCGTTATACGCGGGATTTTGGTATTATAAACTTCAAAAAGTTTTTGGGAATTTAGCTTTTGCTCATAGTAGTTGTCCATAGTTTTACCTCATTTCTATTTTTTTAAATAGCCAGTGGCTATTTTTGCTTAATTAATGAGAAATCTGCAACCATGGGAGAATAATTTGGATTGGGCGTGGTTATATAGTCCTGAAATCCACGCATCATAGTTCCCAATGGAAACAGCGGTGGGGTTTTACCTTGCGCTTTAGATATAATAGCTTGGCTGGCAATGATTGCGGTTGAGATAACAGGCACATAGCAATCCACCCCCGATAATTGCCCGATAATATAAATTCCGTCTTTGGTATGAAAATTTTCATCCATAATTAAGGGGGCATTAACAAATGTATTTCTATGGACTCGTCCATAACGTATAAATGTGGCATTTTCTAAACCCTTAACAGAACGAATAATCTTTCTTTGTCCTTCATGAGTGATATGTGTCATAAATCCTACAATTGAGTAGGCAGATTGACCTAAGTTTTCTGCACGAAGGCGTAGGGTTTTATTGTTCAGCCTGACATTTGCCAAGTGATCTAAGTTTGTTTTAGCTAAATTCTCTATAGGAATTAATGGCAATAATCCCAGGTCATCAACTGCTCCATAGTGGTCACTGGTCTTAGCATTTACTAGGCCATTTACCAGATTGTCAAATTCATCATCTGTAAGTTTTTGTGATAAATCTCCATTAGCTGATACTTCAAAATAATTTTTATTGATACCCTGAGCCGAAATGATTGGGCTGGTTGCATCTGAAAGCATAATCATATCCGCACCCAATTTTTTTCCAATATTATCATATAGCAATCCTTCAGTTAGAGGGCCTGTAGCAATAATCAAATTATCGCATTTGGGCAAGTCTGTTATCTGTTCTGTAATAACTTTAATATTAGGATGTGATTTTATTTCATCGGTAATGATTTTGGAAAAAATGTCCCTATCAACATTGAGATGTGTTGCACTAGAATTATGACAAGTATATGCCATGCGTAGCACATGACTATTATACTTCATACATTCCTGAATAAGGGTGCCGTTAGCAGTCTCCGGATTATATCTTCCTAGTGAATTACTGCATACGAGTTCCGCAAAATTAGCATTTTTATGTGCCGTTGAATAATAGATTGGTTTTTGCTCATAAAGGGTAACATTAAAATCATGATTAGCTAATTGTAAGGCACATTCACTACCGGCAAGCCCTGCCCCGATTATTGTGGCAGTTTTATGGGTGTTATTAGCTGATAGCACTAATGATCATTCCTTTCCAACTCTTATTTTTAATGATGATATAGTATGTTTAATAATTTGGATTTAAAAACATATTTACTTACGCTTAATAGTAGATGCTAAACTATCCAAATAGGCTTTGCAACGATAGAAGGATAACACAATAAGAAAATTATAGTATTTGATACATATAAAGAAAAAAAGACAACTCTAAACTCCAATACAAACATCCATTTAGGGAACTATTTATTAAAACCATATTCTAAATAAGCCCGGGAAGAAAAGAACTATACCCGGGTTTATTTTACTATTTGTCAAACGAATAATTTAATAACAAGTGCTTATAAATAGCATGGAAGTTAGTGTTAGTTATATCTTATTCCTACACTATTATAAATTCATGCCTTTTTCATAGTGATAGCCGCCTACACAGGTTCACGGGAAGACAAAGGAAATAAGAAAAAACAAGCTTTCAATAATTATTCCTAATAAAATTCCCAGAACAATAGTCGTTAAAATATTTAAAGCCATTTTTATTGATGTAGCTAATCCG
>CAYJDN010000201.1:2126-4309 GCA_964368925.1 uncultured Desulfovibrionaceae bacterium
ATTGATAAGTTCATTCATCCTACTGCCGGCCATTAGAATTTACGCAGATTTTTTACAGATTACGGTAATTCAAGTTGAGGTGCAACAAAAACGAAAATACTGTTGGTAGTGAAAGCAACAACCATAAATGCAAGTGTTGCTGTCATGTCACTAACTATTTTATCCTTTGAAAAGTTCTTAAGTATCGCAATCATATTCTTTCAAAATCTATACTTTTATTATACATATATTTTTATTCCGTGCCGAATGTTTGGCTAAATGGTATAAATGTTTGGCTAAATGGTATAAAAAAGAAAAATATAGCATAATTTTGACTATGCTAGTGCCTTTACAATACTCGTAAAATGTTTAATCGTATGCGTAAAAAATGGTATATGTTTTATTGCATCTTTTTATATATTGAAACATTCTATTTAGCAAGGCCTAGTTCATTTTTTATTTTGCAATTGATATATTAATCATATATTTGATGCGATAGTTTCAAAGGAAACCGCATACTATTTCATTGTAAATTCAAAAGATAATGTTTCTCGTATTTTCCTGCAAGCACTTATTGAAATACATTTATATGTTTAATAGGCAGTTTTATGTTAACTGTTGCAAACCCCTCCCAAAAATCGTAAAGATAAAATAAAGGAGGGGTTTTTCTATGATCAGTTTATATTTAAGCTTAGGCTATTTGCAAACTAAAACCACCATCAAAGGCTCTTATCCCACCATCTACTTAGGCCAGAAAAAATGCTATCCGGATATTCAAGAAATGCTTGTATGGAGCATTTTAAACCATCAAATCAGCCAAAAGTCGGCGATAGAGCAATTATATCAAGCAAAATGCCGGCAATTGAATTTCCAAGCGGAACGCAGCTTGGAAGATTGCTTAATCCGTCTGCAAAGGCGTGGCCTTATCGTTGTAGCTGATGGGATTACGGAGGAAGCAGCCTTGTACAATTTGCTATCCTGCCTGTATATCGTGCCTGTTTCCGCGAATCCGCTCTTGAAGATTATCGCCTTTAGCAAGCTATTAATGCAAAAAACACCTTTAGCTATTGCAAAAAGGGTATTTGAGAAGGATATTATGAGCAATCAAGAGCAAGAAGTAATCAATCTTGCCCGACAAGCTCTATTATCCACCGCCGAAATTATTAAATGCGTGGACAAAAAAGCAACCGATTTATCCACTGATAGCAAAATACTGGCCGCAATCTATGATGATCAAGAAACCACCTGCGATAATATAGCCAGTCTGGCTCGCTTGTTTAAAAGTCGTCAGCCGGTTATTTTAGCTGTGGCTAATCTTTATTTGCGGCAACAAATTATCTTTGAACGGGGGGATTTTGCATAATTAATGATTTAAAAAATCAGCCGCCGGTTTTGTTGAAAAAGTTGATTATTACCGTGGCTATTGGTATAGGCTGCCTGACTTTAGGAATTATTTATTACCGGCTAACAAGCGATCAAATTTTCCTTATACTTAGTTTAATTATCTTTGCCCATAATGCTATTCAAAGTAGTCTACTCTATAGAATTATCATCAAGAAAAACTATCAATATTATAGCGGTATTTGTTTAGATATTAAGTTTAAGCCTTGGGCTAAGTATCAAAAAGCCACTTTTTGCGGAGATGATGGGCAGGAAATGACCCTATTATTAGCTAGGCGCAGCAAGATAAAGGTGGGTAATTATTATGGATTTTATTTTAAGCAAGCGGCAAATTTATCTTTAGGCAATGATTATTTAGATGCCTCTTTAGCAGGAGGTTATCTTTTAGCTTATCAGCAATTAGCTCAAAGTGATTAAAATATTTTTCTTTAGTGGGGAAAACAGCCAAGCTATTCTATGTTTATTAAGTAGGGGGAAAAGTTGGCAGATTTTCCCCCAAAAAATCAGAACTAATATCTATAATTAATGCTTGACACAGCCAAAAGATAATGCTAAAATAAAATTGTTATTAGTTATTGTGCGCCGTTCCCTTTGGGGAATTCAGGTCTGTGGATTCTGTTGCACACGTTGTTAAGTTTGTATGTGTCTATAGCATTACTATGCCGTTTTGGCATGGTTTGTTATAGGCCTTTTTTTATAGATATTAGCGCCTTAGCGTAAAAGGACTTAAACATCAAGTCCTTTCACGCTACTGGCAGAAAGGAGAGTAATGGTTCAAGTTTATGCTATCGGTCGGGTTACGG
>CAYJDN010000202.1:0-4280 GCA_964368925.1 uncultured Desulfovibrionaceae bacterium
CAAAAGTCTTTAGCGAACAAGCAAAAACGACGTTTTTTGCGCAGTGAGGATTTTGCGTGCGAATGCACCAAAATCTTTACTATTAAATCAAGTCCATGCCTTTAAAAATACTATAAAATCAAACACAAAATTCTAAATCAAAAAAATTATTTCCTTGACAATATAAAGATATCTTGATATAGATATATAGAAAAGAAGATATGAGGAGAATTAATCCTATGCGTATATCAGAGCTAATAAAATCACAAAAGAGGGCCTTTTGCTCTTTGGAATTTTTCCCACCTAAAGATGTGAATCAATGGGATAATTTTTTTACAACTGTTGACAAATTGAAAGCGGTAGATCCGCTATTTGCATCTGTAACTTATGGTGCGGGTGGTTCTTCTCAAGACGCTACTTTAGAAATTGTTTCACGCATGAAGCAAAAAGCGATAGAGCCGATGTCGCATTTCACTTGTGTGGGAGCGACAAAAGAGAAGATTTCCGATTTCCTTGATAAATTGAAAGAAGCGAAAATAGATAATATTCTTGCGCTGCGTGGTGATCCGCCTAAAGACAGAGAGATCGACTGGAATACTGAGCCATTTCGTCATGCTGAAGAGCTTATTCATTTTATGCGTAAGTATAATCCAGAGCTTGGAGTGGCGGCGGCGGCTTATCCTGCGCCTCACCCAGAATCGCCAACATTTGCGCTTGATCAGCATTATACAAGGGCTAAAGCAATTGCTGGCGCTGAACTTTTTGTGACACAGCTTTTCTTTGATGTACGTGAATATATTGCATTAGTTAATTCTTTACGTGGCTACAATTTGGATATACCTGTCATACCTGGCATATTACCTATACAATCTTTTGCTTCTTTGAAGAGAACGATGGCTATGTGTGGTGCTAATATACCAGCAAATCTTTATTTTTCACTAGAGGAAGCTTTTGCTCGTGGGGGCGAAGAAGCTGTAAAAGAGATTGGCACTGAATATGCGATTAATCAAATTAAGGAATTGCTAAAGATTGGCGCTCCTGGCATACATTTATATACATTAAACAAAGCAGATTTATGCTTGAAAATTGCGAAAGAATGTTTTTAAAATCAAATTTTATTCAAGAAATTAAAGAAAAAGTATTGCAAGGGGCTGAAATCACAAAAGATGAAGCTCTTTTGCTTCTTAATTGTGATTTAGAAGAATTGTGTAGTGCGGCGAATGAAATTCGTTCCTATTTTTGCGCTAATAATTTTGATATTTGCTCGATAATAAATGCGAAAAGTGGGAAATGTAGCGAAGATTGTAAGTATTGTGCGCAATCTAAACATTATGACACTTCATGCGAAAGTTATCCTTTATTATCAGAAGACATTATTATAAAACAAGCGCAATACCATGCAAAGATGGGCATACATCGTTTTTCTTTGGTTACTTCGGGCAGAAAGCTTTCTGATAAAGAAGTGGACAGCATTTGTGACATTGCTATTAAATTAAAAGATATTCCTATTCATCTTTGTGGTTCTTTTGGTTTATTGAACGAAGGGCAATTTCAGAAGCTTTATTCTGCTGGCATACAAAGAATGCACAATAATTTAGAAACATCGAGAAATTATTTTCCGCAAATGTGTACTACACATACTTTTGATGATAAAATTGCTTCAATTGAAAAAGCGAAAAAATGTGGAATGTTTATTTGTAGTGGTTGTATTTTTGGACTTGGCGAAAGTTTTGAAGATAGAATTGATTTAGCTTTTGAATTGAAGTCTTTGAATATTGCTAGCGTGCCTATGAATGTATTAAATCCGATAAAAAACACTCCTTACGAGAATAACATTCCTTTAACTTTAGCTGAATTTCGTCGAATTATTGCCCTTTATCGCTTTATTTTACCAAAGGCATTTTTACGTTTAGCAGGCGGACGCAATCTTTTGGAAGACAAGGGCTATTCTTGTTTTGTATCGGGTGCTAATGCTACTATTACAGGTGATTACCTCACTACTTCTGGTATTTCTATGAAAGAGGATATGGAGAATATAGAAGCATTAGGGTTTGAAATAATTAAATAATAACTTTGTTCCTTGCCCCCTCTTTGCTAAAGTCACAAAAGCTCTTAATTTAGAAACATACCCTAGTTTTATTAATTTTTGATATCCCTTGTGCAAAATCGAATTTATCTTATTGGATAAGAAAGTAAAGTTAAAAATAGCGCTCTATTTTTACCTTGGGAGTGTCTAAAATGGGTATATTTTTCTAGCCCCCCCTAATAAGATATAGAATGACTTATGCAAATAGCTTTTTATATATAAGAAAAGCCCCTGCAATTGTTTTGCAGAGGCTATTGAAATTGCAATAAAAAATATATTATTTACTCAATTCTTCCACTAATTGTTTTGAAGATTTTTCACCAGCTGTATAAATTACGCCAAGTGGGAAATTTTCGCCAGTCATAAGAGCGTTAGAAAGAGCATCTATGCTTGCACCTTTAGTAATAACTTCAAGTTTAATTTTACCTGGAATTTCAATTGACTTTTGCAAAGCAGAAGAAAGCTCCATAGCAAATTCTTGAGGCACGCCCATATAGTACATTTCCTCTTCAAAATAGACCACTTCTTTTTGTGCGTAGCTAATTAATTCGTCTATGCTCAAATCTTGCTCTGCGAAATTATGTGCTTCATATTTAGCAAGCATGAGAAATCTTGGAGTCATTCCTTTGTCTTCCACGTCTATAGAAAAATCGTTCACTACAGTTTCAAACATAGTGAGCATTGTCATAAAATCTTCATTCGCCAATGCATCAATAAATTCTAAATATGAAATTGGGAAAATAAGATCCATATCAATTGTGAAATCTACAAAATCTTCGATTTGTGTGATGGCGTTCATGTCTAAAGTTGTCATTTCTTTATTCATTTTTATGTCGCCATTCATGTCTAAGACAATTGTTTCAAGCTTCATCGCTTCTTGCATTTCACTATCTAAAACATTCAAAATAGAAAGATCGTCCATCATAAAAGTGGATTCAGTTCCAGCATTTTTAGTAGTTTGTAAATATTCTTTGAAAGTGAAATAAGTGCCATCGTATTTATCGCTAACACTAACATTTTTTAGCGAAAGCTTTTGATTTTCTGTTGTATTCATATGAGAGTAAATCATTGAAGAAAGTGATTCTTCTAATGAACTCATATCATATTCTGCAAGAATGACAGCATTTACGATTTCTGCAAGTGCCTCGTCGTTTAGAGTTGGAGCATTTTCAACGTCAATTTCATCAATAGAAAGATGTGTATAGCCATCGTCAAAAATAAGCTTGTCAAAACTTAGACCGTAAGTACCATTTTTATTTGATTTAATCATAAATTGATCAAAATTCATGCCTTCTTCAAGCTTGAGTCCGTTAACAAGAATTTCATCAATTTCAAAAGTAAGTGCTCTTAAAGCAAGTTGTTGAAAATCTTCTTTATGTATAGCGTCTGAAAGTAGAGCTAAATTCTGTTTCCAGCCTTTAACTGAAAAATTTTGAATGTGTGCTACATTATCAGGAGTATTGAAATTTTCAAAATAAATTTCATCAGCAACAAGAGGATAATCGCCAGAAGCTGCGTCAATAGATTCTACTGAATAGCCTGTGATAATCAATTTATCGGCTGTGAAAAGGATAAGACCATCAGTTTGTGCCGTAAGGCCAGTGAAAGTAAGTGTGTTTGATAAAAAGCTGTAGTCAGTTTTTGTAGCAGTGGCAGTGATTTCATTGTTTGGATCTGCTAAAATTGTTTGCACTTCACTTAACACTTGTGATTTTGTATATTGTCCAAAACCAAATGCCGCAAGCGCCACTAGAGCAATAAGAGCAAGTATTTTTTTCATTGAATTTCCTTTATATAGTGTTTTTATCTTCAAAATATTGCGTAATCTTTAAAAGCTATACCCTTATTTATTTTAACAAGCAAGTAAAAAAGAGTCTCTAAAATAAAAGCCCTATATAGGATAAATGCGCAATGATTTTTATATTTATGCGAGCTATAATTTTCATAGAATGAAGCTCGATAAAATGACAATCTAAATAATTATTTAAACAACACATTCTAGGGTGTGTGTCCAAATTAAGAGCTTTTGTTTTTTGGCAAGGAACAAAATTTTTCTCTTGAGGAAGTTTATCTAAACATAAATGACCGAAAGAGAAAAATTTTTGACGATGCCTATTAATGTACAAAGCAAAAACCTGACTGTAGGCTATTTGGGTGAATAAACAATTTTTCGCTGTATAACCAAAAAGCAAAAGAATTAATTTAGAAACACATT
>CAYJDN010000203.1:0-4231 GCA_964368925.1 uncultured Desulfovibrionaceae bacterium
CGATTTATTAAAAACAGTGCAACACATGGTAGATCAAAGGCGTTTTGGTAATGTTGTCCGACTTGAGATTAATAATAGTATGCCTCCTGAGCTCATGCATTTTCTTATAGATAAATTAAATATCCGCTCATTCCAAGTATATAAAATAAAGGGGATTCTTGCATTTTCGGAATTGATAGGTCTTTCTGGCATTGATAAGCCACATCTAAAATTTCCACCATTTAAGGCAAAGATACATAAGTTTTTTAAGGAAGAAAATATTGGAAATATGTATGAGGCTTTGAATGAAAAAGACGTATTTTTGCATATGCCCTTTGATAATTTTTCATCAATTCAAGAATTTATTCGCAAATCATGCCATGATCCACATGTAATAGCCATAAAGCAGACTCTTTATAGAACAGGCAAAGATTCGCCTATAGTAAAAGCCCTCATGGACGCTCGTAGACTTGGAAAGCAAGTGACTGCAGTTGTGGAATTGAAGGCTCGCTTTGACGAAGAGCAAAATATCACTTGGGCAGAAGAATTAGAAAAAGCTGGCGTGCATGTTGTATACGGCATACCGAATATGAAAATTCATGCTAAGCTTTGCCTTGTTGTGCGTAAAGAAAATGATAAAGTTAATAGATACGTACACATAGGCACTGGCAATTACAATCCTGTTACGGCTAAAATCTATACGGATATGGGGCTCATCACTTCTGATTCTGACATTTGTTCTGATGTGAGTGATCTCTTTAATGTTATGACAGGCTACGCCAAAAAGGAAGAATATAGGAAATTACTTGTTTCTCCTTTCACTGTTCGTTCGGGGCTTATAAAGGCTATAGAAAATGAAATTGCTTCGCACAAAAAACACGGCAATGGTGAAATACATATCAAGTGTAATCAGCTTGTTGACGAGCAATTTATACGCAAACTTTACGAAGCTTCACAGGCAGGCGTAAAAATCCACTTACAGGTGCGTGGTGTCTGCTGTTTACGCCCAAAAATCAAGAATGTCAGTGACAATATTGAAGTGACAAGTATTGTTGGTAGATTTTTAGAACACTCCAGAGTCTATTGCTTCCATAATAATGGCGCAAGAAAAATCTATGTCGGTAGTGCTGACCTCATGCTAAGAAATCTTGACAGACGCATTGAAGTGCTCACTCCTATAAGTGATCCTGCGCACATTAGGCATATTTATGAAGATATCCTTCTCGCCTATTTTAGAGAGGATAGCAATGCCTTCTATCTGCATAATGATGGCACTTATAGCAAGAAAAAAGCTACAAAGAATGAATTAGTAAATATCCAAGATTATTTATTAAATCATCAGCAGAAGTCAAAACATAAGGATTAAGCATGCCCACGCATAAGTGTAAGCAAAAAAATGCAAGCAAGCTTGGTTACGCATGTTCAAAAAGGAATGCAAACAAGCTTTATTGCAAGTGTGCAAGAAAGAATGTAAGCGAACATGATTGTAAATGTGCAAGCAAGCGTGCAGAAATTGTAATAATTGATGAAATTGATGAAGCAAGCCAAGCAAGTAAGCAATTACTTGCGAGAACACTCGCCCATTCTAAACGAGTAGAAAAATTTGCAAAGAAATTATTTAAAGATTTAAAGCCTTTACATAATCTTCCATCTTCTTACTGCAAATTGCTTTCTATTGCCGCTCTTTTGCACGATATAGGTTGGATTTATGGGCAATATGATCATCACAAAAATTCTGCAAAAATGATTTACAATTTTGCTAAGCACAAAAAATTTATACCAATTCAAAATATATCTGCGCCCATCAATCTCTATTTACAAAATGAAATGCAAGCCCTACTTGCCAAGCATCTCAGCAAAATAGACAAAAACAATGCTCGCATCATCGCTTTGGTGGCTCGTTACCATAGAAAAGGGCCTGTGCTTAATAGTCATTCCATATACAAGAAATTGAATGAAGAAAACAAGCTTATTGTGCGCAAACTCGCTTCAATAATTCGCATTGCCGACGCCCTTGATTTCACACATTTAGCGCAAGTAAAAGATATAAAAACAGTCATTGAAAATAATGCAGTAATCATAAAGCTCAGTTGTAATGATTCCTGTCAAGCAGAACAAGAAAGAGTGAACATAAAAAAGCAACTCTTTTTGGATACTTATACTATTAATCTTGAATGTGAAAGATTAAGCAAAATTAAGGAAAAATAGTGGAAATTCTCAGTAATACACTTGAAAACGAAGAATTTGTCGGCATCATCGACCTTGGTTCAAACTCAGCAAGACTCATGCTTGCACACCTCATACCAGGCAAAGCGCCTACAATTGTTTTACAAGTAAAATTTATGGTAAGACTTGGCGAAAACTCCTTTGAAACCAAACTCTTACAAGAACCTGCCATAGAAAGAACCATAGAAGTTCTAAAATCATTTGCGCAAACCTGTAAGCAATACAATGTCACAAACATTCAAGCATTCGCCACCGCTGCCGCTCGTAAAGCAGATAATGCTAAAGAATTTGTGCAAAGAGTTTTCCAAGAAACAGGAATTGAACTCAACATAATTTCAGGTATCGAAGAAGCAAGGCTCATCTATTTAGGCGTGTCTAGCGGTTTACCAAATACCTTTGGTTCACGTGTTTTCATAGATATAGGCGGCGGGAGTACTGAAATAATCGTCGGTAATTCACACGATCACCTTTTCCTAGACTCGCTTTCGCTTGGTTGCGTCATGCTTACAAACAAATTTCTCAAAGATAATCAAGGAAAGATAAAAAGCCAAGACTTTGAAAAAATCAAAGAATATGTACGACAATCCTCAGCTCACGCCTTTCAATCTCTCAATAAATTCAACCATAACGAAGTTGTCGCAAGCTCAGGCACTGCAATAGCCCTCTATGAACTTTCGCATAAATTACAACTTCCCGTAAAAGCCTCAAGTGAAATTTCAACACTCACAATAGACAGCTTGCGTGAAGTGGCAAAATATATCTGCTCGCTAACCGCCGCACAACGTACTACACTCCCAAATATCAGCCCAAGACGTGCCGAAGTTTTAGTCGCAGGTGCAGCCATATTACTCGCACTCATAGAAGAATTAGGACATAAAAAAATACTCATCAGCAACCAAAACCTGCAGCACGGCGCACTTATCGACTATATTAACAAAACCGACGTAAACCAACATAGAATAAAGAAAAATATCCGTAAACAAAGCGTACAGCACCTTGCACGCTCCTTCCACTATTCAAAAAAACACTCAGAGCATATAAGTGCACTAACACTCATGCTCCACGACTCCGCCGTAGATTGTGGAATAATTCTCTTCAATAATCTCTGGCGTGAATACCTAGAATACGCCGCAATACTACACGATATAGGAATTTCAATCTCCTACACAAAACATCACGCACACTCCTACTATATCATCAAAAATAGCGACCTATTAGGCTTCAGCGAAGACGAAAAAGAAATCATAGCAACCCTAGCTTTCTTTCAGAATAAACAAACTTCAAAAAAATATGAGCATTTCAACTCTTTAGATGAAAATCACAAAGAACTCATAACAACTTACTCGCTCTTCCTAGCTATAGCAGAAAATATGGAAAAAGTACACAGACAGCATATCTACGAAGCCGCCTTTCATATAGAAGAAAAAGAACTCATACTCTACGCACAGCAATTCTCATCAAGCCCAATAGAAGAAAACGCCGTAAGAGCTCTACAAAAATCTATGGAAAAAATCTTCGGAAGAAAAGTTACCATACATTTCTCTACATAAATATTATTATATGGTTTAAAGTGGTAGGGATATTAATGTTTAAACATGAATGCTTAGATAAGGATAGGTTAGGTAGGGATAGGTTAGAGTAGAAGAAATTTGCTCTATTTATATGATTTTTTCTTTTTTTTGTCTCCGACGGCAAGAGCTTGTAAAATAAAAGAAAAACCCATAAAGTCCCTAATTTTTGACATTGCTTTGTCAGAGTAATTTTTTGCTTAGTCATGTAGCGCTGCTACACTCCTTTCACAAAAAATCTCTCTTTCTTGCACTGTCTTTAAAATTAGAACCTTTCTGCTGGTCTTTCTTTTATTTTACCAGCTCTGGAGTTGCAACCCCTTTGGAAACCCATATGAAAAATTGGCGATTTGAAAAATCTGCGTGCAAGCACGAGATTTTTCAAATCGCCAATTTTTATAGGAGTGTCAAACTTCGTTAATTTGCTCGCTGTTCACGCTTTACGTGATTTAATTGAT
>CAYJDN010000204.1:0-4207 GCA_964368925.1 uncultured Desulfovibrionaceae bacterium
AGAAATTACATTAGTTCAAAAGATAGTTATGGCAATTATTGTTATAGCGATCTTGGTTGGCTTGTTCTTTATTTCTATGGCTTTACTGCCTGTAATTGCTATTGTTTTTATTTATGCTTGGTATAAAATGCGTCAAACTATGAAAAAAGTGAATAAAGCAAGAGAAAATATGTTTGAAGAGCAAATGAAACAAGAACAGCAATACCGTGAAAGAGTGATAAATAGCGAGCAATTTAATGCTCACAACAGTCAAGAACAAAAAAGTGCGGAAAAAGAGGTTATTTATGATATTTCGCCGCAAGATTATAGTGTAGAAGAAAAAACAAAATAAACAAGCAAATACCTAAGATGCTTTTCAAATGATGCATCTTGCTTTTTCAAGAAAGAAAAAGCTTTTTTAGTTTGCAAGCTCATAACTAGTTGAAAAAGAAGAATTAATTTAGTCATTCACTTAAGCAAAAAAGAGAATAAAGATGGAATACTGGCAACAAGAAAAAGCCGAAATATTAAATAATGCAAAAACAATAGTAATTAAAGTAGGTTCTGCTGTTCTTACGAATAGTGAGGGGCTTAATCTTGAAGTATTGCAAAATATAGTAGATCAAATTGCTTTGCTTGTTAAAGCGAAGAAGAGGGTACTTTTTGTGTCTTCTGGCGCTGTTGCCGCAGGAAAGGCAAGTTTATTTTCTGCAAAAATCAGCGAACAATTATTAGCAGGTCTTTCGGGCAAGCAAGCGGCGGCGGCTATTGGTCAAGGTAAGCTTATTCATGTTTATGATGAAATGTTTGCAAAGCACGACATTTTAACAGCGCAAATATTGCTCACTCGTGACGATTTTAAAAGCCGTGAACGTTTTCTTAATGCAAGAAATACATTGATAAAGCTCTTAGATATGGGCGTTGTACCTATTGTTAATGAAAATGACACAGTTTCGGTTTCTGAATTGAAATTTGGCGACAACGATGCCCTTGCTTCCTATCTTTTAAACACGGTAGAGGGGGCTTTAGTTGTCAATCTGACTTCTGCTTCTGGTGTTTTGTCAAAAAATCCTGAAAAATGCGCTGATGGTGAAGAAATTCCTTTACTTAGCTATATTGAAGATATTGATAATTTTGATATTGAGGGACTTTGTGGCGGAAAAACAACAGTAGGCACTGGCGGCATGCTTTCAAAGCTTATTTCAGCCAAGAGAGCGGCTCAATTATGTGTTCCTACTTATATTTTACCTGGTAAAGAAAAAAATATTCTCACTCGTGCTTTTGCGCATGAAATGAAAGAAGATGGGACAGAATTAGGCACTTGGATTTCTTGTAAGAAAAAGCATCATATTTCACGCAAAAAATATTGGCTTGCCTATCGTTCAGCGCCAACAGGGAAAATATTTGTAGATGCAGGCGCTTCAAAGGCCTTACAAGAGCTTGGAAAGTCGTTATTACCAGCAGGAATTTGTGCCATAGAGGGCGATTTTAAAGAGGGCGATCTTGTTCAAATCATGCACGACAATAAAGCCTTTGCCGTTGGACTTATAAACTATTCAAGCAAAGATATGCAAAAAATTTATGGTAAGAAACGTTCGGAAGTTTCTGAAATATTAGGAAATGCTGATTATTTAGAAGTAATTCATCGTGACAATATGCTCTTAGATGCGGCTTTGTAAGTGACTTATGTATTGCAAAGTTGCGCTTCTCTCGCCTCCTTATAATGAGCTTACTTACGCCATTCCTTCATACATTCCAACAGCTTGCTTAGTACAGGGTTTACGTATTGCCGTACCCTTAGGAAATGGTCAATTAAGAGTAGCAATAGTTTTAGAAGTGCTAGAAAATCACGACCTTGCAAAGAATGTAGCCATTAAAGATCTAGCATGGATTTTAGAAAAAACACCACTTTTAAGCAATGAAATCATAGCATTAGTTGAAGAACTTTCTTCAAGGCAAGGGCAATCTAAAGCGCAAATTTTTGCAAATATTCTTCCGCTAGAATTACGTTCTGCGGCTTCTTTGCGGCTATGTGAATATTTAGATAATTCACGCCCTTATAGGCATACATTCAAAGAATTAAAAGCTTATGACAAAGACAAATGTGCAAAACTTTTTCATGCCTTTTACTTTGAAAATAGGGTAGAAATACAAATCCATGAAAAAGAAAAAGCAGCATATGAAATGTGCCGATTATTACAAGATCCACCTTGGAAAATTCGTCCAACTGCCCAAAAACAAAGAGAAATCTTAGAATATCTTTACAATAATGGTTCTTGCTCAAGAAAAAATTTACAAAACCATTTTGGACAAGCATCTCTAACTATATTAACAAAACTTATGGAAAATGGCCTTATAGGCATATTTCCGCAAGAAGATCTTGACGCTGAAGAGGAAGAAAACAAAAGATTGCTCGCTCTTCTTGAGTCTACTCTTTATTCATCAAAGCCAGTATTTGACTTTTCACACGAACAAGCAATGGCAATAGAAAATGGCGCAAAAATTGTTGAAGCAAAAGCCAGTGAATACCGCAGTGAAGTACGTTTAGTACATGGCGTCACAGGCTCAGGAAAAACCGCTCTATATATGGAATTAGCAAGAAAATCACTTATAGCTGGTCGCAGTGTCTTCTTGTTAGCTCCTGAAGTTGCTCTTGCGCTAAAACTCAAAAAAGACGTTGAAAATTCACTACTTAATCAAGCAAATATTCCAGTGTACCTTTCACATGGCTATCAAAGTCCAAAACAAAGAGCAAAAACCTACAAAGCCATAGCAAGCGAAGAAAATCCGTGCATAGTAATAGGCACTCGCTCCGCACTCTTCCATTCACTGCATCACAAACAAAATATAGGATTCATAGCCCTTGACGAAGAACACGATTCTTCCTACAAACAAGACGAAAAATTCTACTATCATGCCAAGGAAATAGCCCTCTATCGCTCAAAATTTCATAAATCGCTCATGCTCTTAGCCTCAGCAACACCCGATATAAAAAGCTTCTATTCCACAAGTCAAAATCAAATGCCCCTAGATACACTAGCAAAAAGAGTGGGTGGCGGCACCTTGCCTGAAATTGAACTTGTCGATATGGCTTCGGCTTCTAACGATGGCTTACTCACAAGCAAAAGCCTTGACGCCCTAAAAACTTGTATAGAAAATGACGAACAAGCTGTAATATTACTCAATCGCCGTGGCTACTCGCCCATAGTTTATTGCCTCGATTGCAAAAGCGTTCAAAAATGTCCGCATTGCTCAATAGCTCTCACCTATCATAAAAAGCGTGAAAGCCTTACATGCCACTATTGTAATTATGCAAGACCATTTCCAAGTGCTTGTTCTAATTGTAAAAGTATGCACTTTCTCCCCCTTGGTGATGGCACGGAAAAACTTGAAGAACAACTCACAAGTTTTCTAAATACCCTGCCTCCAGAAATCAGTAACAAGAAAATACTAAGATTAGATAGAGATTCCACTCGTAGGCAAGGTATGATGGAAGACATTCTCGCTCGTTTCGCAAAAAAAGAAGCTTCAATTCTCGTAGGAACTCAAATGCTCTCAAAAGGGCATCACTTTCCTCACGTTTCATTGGCGATTATTGCAGATGCTGACCTTACCCTAAATTTTCCCGACTATCGAGCCGCCGAACGAACCTTTCAATTACTCGTTCAAAGCGCTGGTCGAGCAGGACGTGCCGTAAACCACGGCAAAGTTCTCATCCAAACTCGAGATACAAATCACTACTGTTGGCAATATGTTCAAAAGCACGACTACAACAGTTTCTATGAGCATGAGCTACAGCTGAGAAAGAAAAGAAATTATCCACCTTTTACAAAATTAGCCCTTGTCCGCCTAAACTTCCCCATGAAAATCAAAAATTTCTACGATGCACTAAATCTCATAAAAGCGCAAATCAAGATAGCTCAATCACAGATAGATAAAAATATGAAAATCCTTGGGCCAGTAGAATCACCACTAGCAATTATTCAAAATGTGCGCCGCTATCAATGCCTCATCAAAGCAGAAAATTGGGCTAGTATAAGGCATATTTATTACCATCTACAGAGCATTCAGAAGAATGAAACTCTGCTAAAAGATGTGCGCATTTCGCTAGATCTCGATCCCGTGAATTTGTTGTAGTTTTTTTTGCTACGTCGATTTTGTTAATTGAAAGGAGGAACCACAACTTTTTTATAAAAAAGTTGAGGTTCCCCCTCTCAAACTCTCCCCC
>CAYJDN010000205.1:0-4181 GCA_964368925.1 uncultured Desulfovibrionaceae bacterium
TCATTATTTTCTTCTTAGGTGCAGGAACATTTTATATAGCGGCTCTTTCAAGACTTATCTTACCAATAGACACCCCAGGCGACCAAGTTGTTTCCTTACTTACAGCAACTCTTCTTCCAAGTATAGGACAACAAATTTTCTCGATTACAATTATTTCTGCGTCTTTATCAACAACAACAGTACTTTATCATATTGCCGCAACTTCATTCAGTGAAGATTTGACAGGCAAGAAAGGGAATAAAATTACATGGTTACTTGGAATTAGCCTTGGTGTTATAATTAGTGCTTTAGCCGCTTCAATTGAGGGTCAACTCATTGCTTTACTTTGCACAACAGCGTGGTCGGTGATTGGTTCAACTGGTATGGTGGCCTATATTGCTTCTGTGAAATTTAAGATTCAACATGCTCAAGCCGCTTGGTATAGCAGTGTTGCTGGCTTCACTTCATGCGTTGGCTGGTATCTTATAATTTATCCCTCAACTGCAATTGTAGATTTGCCTATTTTCTCTTCTACTGTAGCAAGTATTCCGCCATTTATTGTAGGCCTTGCTTGCTCACTTCCTACTTTTTGCATTATCTATAAGGCTTCAAACGTAAAGCAAAAAGAATTAGCTTTATAAAAAATAATTTACTATTATTACAAAGTATTAGCACCATTTATAGCATTGAAATCTATTTTGAAAAATTGCTATAAATGAGTGCTAATATTTTTAAAAAGTGACGATAATCATTATAATTTTTTCCTTGTAAGCATAGATAAGTGCTAGCAATGATTTCTAAGGATTTTTGCTTGATTTTATTCTGAAGTCAGTCTATCTTTAAAAAACTCTAGAAATAAGGACAGATTATGTCATTAAAGAAGAAGTTTTTTCAGCTAGCATTGATAATGCTATTCTTCTTTTTATTTGCCCATGTTTGTGTGGCAAATACTCTTTTAGAGTCGGCAAATAAAGGCGATATGGTAAGCCTTAGAAAAGAATTAGAAAAAAATATCGACATACATATAAAAAATGAAGATGGATATAATGCTCTAATGCTTGCGACTATCCAAGGACACATTGAAATTATTGAAGTTTTACTTGCAGAAGGCGTTGATGTTTATGAGCGCACAAGTGCAGGAAAGAGCGTACTTCTTATGGCAATTGAAAGTAATAATCTTGCCATTGTTGAATTGCTTATTAACAATGGGGCTGATATTTATGCTCGCACTGATGATAATTTAGATGCCTTTATGCTTGCTGAAAATCTTGGCTATGAAGATATAAGTGAGGCTTTGAAGAATTTTACTTTGAGAGATTTAAATATTGATAGAATACGCTATCCTTCAAAGGAAAAATTTTTAGAATATGCCAAGAGGGGCGACTATAAAAATATACAAAAAGCCCTGAAAAATAAGGAAGATATAAATATGCGTGACATAAATGGCATGACGGCACTTATGTTTGCGGCAAAGCATAATCACCCTCACACAACAGGCATTTTGTTAAAAAATAAGGCTAATGCTCATGCACGAAATAATGGCGGCTGGAATGCTTTTATGTTGGCGGCTGTTTTTGGAAATAAGAAAGTAATTGAAGTCTTTATAGAAAATAAAATAGACCCCTTTGTTCTTGATGATGAAGAACAAAATGCACTTACTCTTGCTGAAGCTGAGGGGCATAAAGAAATTGTTAAAATTTTACAAAAATATATGAATAGTTATTAAATTTATAAATATCTAAAATTATTGATTAAATCTATTAAATTATTTTAAAATTATAAAAGGCTTTAGCCTTGCCATATGGTATTTAATCATTTATAGTTAATTTAAATACTTATTTTGAGGAGCTTTTGCTTGGACATTCTTATAGTTGTTGTCTTGATAATATTTAACGGTCTTTTTGCGATGTCAGAAATCGCCCTTGTAAGCGCAAAAAAAAGCAGATTGCAGCGAATGGCTGAAAATGGCTCTAAATCAGCTGAATTGGCTATTAAATACGGTGAAAACCCTACACAATTCCTTTCTACAGTACAAATTGGTATAACGGCTATAGGCCTGCTAAATGGTATTTTTGGTGAGGCCGCTTTGGCTGAACCTTTTGCTCAATTTATCACGAGCCTTGGTGTTCCAGCTGATTTAAGTTCTGTTGTTTCAACTGTTTGCGTAGTTGTTACTATTACTTATCTTTCAATTGTTGTAGGTGAACTTGTGCCAAAAAGACTTGGACAGTTTAACCCAGAAATGATTGCTGTTACAGTTGCAAGGCCTGTTTCAATATTGTCAACAATATCAAAACCTTTTGTGTTTTTACTAACAATTTCAACAAATGGAATTCTAAGACTTGTTGGAGAAAACAGTTCAAAAAGCGATAATCTTACAGAAGACGATTTGCACGCTCTTATCCATGAGGGCTCACAAAGCGGACTTATGGAAAAGCAAGAGCATGATATAGTGAGAAATGCTCTTCGTTTAGATACAAGGCATACAGAATCGCTTATGACTCCAAGAAGTGAAATTATTGCTATTGATATTGAAGATGATTTTGAAGAGGCATTAAGCGTTATTCAAAAAACACGCTATTCACGCTTTCCTGTGTGTCGTGGTGGCTTGCAAGATATTTTAGGCGTTGTTAGCGCTAAAGGTTTGCTGCGTTCACAAAGAAAAGCTTCTTTTGATGAAATTTCAAAAGATTTACTTCCTGCTATCTACATTCCAGAATCTCTCACGGGTATCAAGCTTTTAGAGCAATTTCGCAAAAGTGAAGTTGATATGGTTTTTGTTGTTGACGAATACGGCGAAGTGGGCGGAATTGTTACTTTGCATGACGTTTTAAAGGCATTAACAGGTGAATTTACTTCTGAAGATGCTACAAGCGCTTGGACAGTAAGACAAGAAGACGGTTCTTATATCTTTGATGGCCTTATTCCTTTGCCTGATTTGCAAGATCAGCTAGGGCTAAAAAAATTACCAGAACAGGCTAATGCGCATTATCACACACTTAGCGGAATGCTTATGTGGTTGCTTGGAAGTGTGCCACAATTGAATGATGTGACTTCATGGGCTGACTGGCAATTTACTGTAATAGAATTAGATGGTAATAGGATTGAAAAAGTACATGCTCAATTAATCGAAAAATAGGGGTACTATATGGAAGGATTAGAGCTACTTATAGATTTGCATAAAGATAATGAAAGGCAAGGGCCTGGCAGCATTGCATCTTCATTAAAAGCTTTGGAAATAACAGAATTGTTGAAGAAAAATCAAGAGGGAAGTATTTTAAAAATTGCTGACTTGGGTTGTGGCACTGGTTCTTCTTCAATTTTCCTTGCGCAAAATTTAAATGCTGAAATTTTCGCTGTAGATTTTCTGACTGATTTTCTAAATGTGCTTGAAGAAAAAGCAAATAAAGAAAGTGTGTTAGGTAAAATTCAAACCTTTGCTCGTTCTATGGACGAATTGCCTTTTGAAAAAAAGAGCTTTGACCTTATTTGGTCGGAGGGGGCAATCTATAATATTGGCTATAGAAAGGGCGTGGAATATTTCAAGGAATTTCTCAAAGAAGATGGCATACTTGCCATTTCTGAAATCACTTGGCTTACACATGATCGCCCAAGCGAACTCACTCAATATTGGCTTAGTAACTATCCTGAAATTGACACCGCAAGCGCAAAAATGGCAATTTTAGAAGAAGCTGGCTTCACTCCTATAGGTTATTTTTATTTGCCCGAAGAAGATTGGATTAATAATTATTATAAACCTTTAGAGGCAAAATATGAAGATTTTTTGCAAAAACATGGCGAAAAAGCAAAGGAATTGATTTTAGCTGAGCAAGAAGAAATTGCTATGTATTTGAAATATAAGCAATATTATAGCTATGGTTTTTATATAGCCAGAAAAAATTAAAAGACTGTGTTTCTAGAATTTTTATATTAGCTCACTTCATATCCATTGTATTTATCAGCTTGTTTATAATTGGGTATGTTTAAAATATAGTTTATGCTTATAGGATATTTCTAAAATATTGGGTATAAACATAGGAGATTTAGTATGGAATTAATGAAAGCTTTGAATTGGCGTAATGCAACTAAAAAATACAATGCAGACAAGAAAATTTCTCAAGAAGATATGAATAAATTGCTTGATTTATTGCAATTATCTGCATCTTCTACCAATATTCAGCCTTGGCATTTTATTGTTGCCT
>CAYJDN010000206.1:0-4174 GCA_964368925.1 uncultured Desulfovibrionaceae bacterium
ATAAAATGCTTGTCTACTCTTTCGGCTGTTCCTATGAAACGGCAGATATTGAGTTTGGTTTTACCTTGTCGCAAGCTATGAATAAGGGCAATAATCTTGCACACCACCTTATGCAATCATTTGAGCCGGGCGAAGTGGACTATGCAAAGGCACATGAGATAGGCAAGCAACTTGCCGATGAAGTCACAAAGGGGCAGTATGAATATGTTTTGACTACCCACATTGACAAGGGGCATATCCATAATCACATCATTTTTTGTGCCGTTGATTTCGTCAATCACAAAAAATATAACTCAAACAAAAAGAGCTATTACGGTATACGAAACGCAAGTGACAGGCTATGCAAAGAAAACGGCTTATCGGTTGTCGTTCCAAGCAAGGACGGCAAGGGCAAGAGCTACGCCGAACATCAAGCGGACAAGACGGGTACAAGCTACAAAGGCAAGTTGAAAATCGCCGTTGATACTCTTATCCCACAAGCGAAAGACTTTGAGGATTTTTTACGGCTTCTTGAATTGGCTGGCTATGAGCTGAAAAAGGGTAAATATATTTCATGTCGTGCAACAGGGCAAGAGAGATTTACAAGACTAAAAACACTCGGTGCGGACTACACAGAGGAAGCCATAACGGAAAGAATCAGCGGCAAGCGCACCCGTTCCGTTAAAGCTCCAAAGGCAGAGCGCAAGGGCGTGTCACTTCTTATTGAGCTTGAAAACATTATCAATGCTAATCAAAATAGTGGTCTTGAACAGTGGGCGAAAATCCAATATCTAAAGCAAGCGGCTAAGACGGTCAACTTCTTGTCTGAAAACAAGTTAGCAGAATACAAAGACTTGACGGCGAAAATATCGGAAGTCACGGCAGAGAGCGAACAAGTCGCTGACGCATTAAAGAGCGTCGAAAAAAGGCTTGCGGATATGGCGGTACTTATCAAGAATATTTCCACCTACCAAAAGACAAAGCCCGTCTATGACGCATACCGCAAGGCAAAGAACAAAGAGCAGTACAGAGCCGCCCATGAGAGTAGTATTATTTTACACGAAGCGGCGGCAAAGGCATTAAAGGCGGCACGGATCGGCGGGAAGCTCCCGCCCGTCGCCACCCTGCAAGCGGAGTATGCAAAACTGCAAGAGCAGAAAGAAGCCTTGTATGTCAATTATGGAAAACTGAAAAAGACAGTTAAGGAATATGATGTTATTAAGCGAAATGTAGACGATATTCTAAGACGTGGGGCAGAGCCGGCACGGGTAAAGGAAACGGAACGATAATACGACAATTCACAAAATCATGTAGAAAAATGCGCTTTGATGTGATAAAATTAGTTTAATACACATAGTTATATTAAGGTGGTGATAATTTGATTGTTAGAGCTATGATAAATAAAGAAACATTAAGATTTATAAGAGAGCACATTGGAATTACAATCCCATACATAAAAAAAACTACCAAGTTTGATGAAGAAAAATACACACAATGGGAAAGTGTGTCCTCTGGTAAATTCCCCACATGTAATCAAGCAAAAGAAATTGCAAAGTGCTTCCGCATACCTTTTGCAGGACTTTATATGCAGGCGAAAGATATTAAGCTAAACCACATACCAAAGATTTATAATATGCGTACTCTATATGGTCATGATAACATTGACGATAGCTCGATAAATCTTGCAATTATTGATTTGTTAAATTATAGAGAGCTTTTAATTGAAACAAAAACTGAATTGAAAGAGCCGATAATGCCTTTTACGCTTTCAATTAACGGTGAGGACATAAAACATTGGGCTACCTCAATAAGAGAATTGTTTGCATTAGATTTGGCAGAGCAATATAAATTAAAAAGCAAAAGGCAGTTCTATTTGTATGTCAGAAAGAAAATAGAAGAACGCAGTCTATTTGTACACAGTTTTTCCGGTGTTGACACTGATGTTTTAAGAGGAATAGCACTATACAACGATATTTTCCCAGTCATAGGAATAAATGACGATGATAGATACCCTGCAAAGACTTTTTCTATAATTCACGAATTAGTGCATATCTTCAAGAGAAGCTCTACTATGTGTAATGATATGTTTAATTCATTTTCAACACAACAAGAAGAAATATTTTGTAATGCCGTTGCAGGGGAAGTATTAGTACCTCATGAAGCATTGAGCACAATATTAAAGAATCGTAAAATTAACGAGTTTACAGAAGATGTTATAGGGATATTAGCAGATGTTTTTTCTGTCAGTAAAGAAGTTGTTTTAAGGCGACTTTTTGATAGTAGGAGAATAAGCAGAACAGAATATGATACATTTTTAATGGAATTCAAGAGGACATTTGAGTTGGAAAAACAAGCCAACAAAGACAGTCGAGAGCGTCTAAAAGCAGAGGGTAGACCATCAGTTATTCCAAGAAACATTTCTCGTGAAACCATAGATAAAAATAGCTCAACATTATGCCAGACATTATATCAAGGTTATGGTGAGGGCATTTTTGATAGACAAGATATAGCGCGTTACCTAAGGATTGACCAAAAGCATATCTCAAAGTTTTTAATGGAGGTATCGCGATGGGACAATTAGCTCTGTTTGATATGAAGCCGCCTTATAAATACATTATTGATACATGTGCTATTCTATCGCAAAAAGATGATAGGCAATATCGTCGAAAAGTACACAGAAAATTATGGGAACATATTGATAACTTGATTAAAGAACAAGTTATAGTTACATGCTCAGAAATTTGCGATGAAATAAACGATGAGCCTATGAAAGATTGGCTTAAAACAAATAGCTGTACGGTTCTCACATTGGACGAAGAAGTACAGAAGTTTGTTGTAGATGTAGTGACAACTAATCCACAGTTAATTGATTTTAGGCAACTAAAATCATCTGGTGATGCTTTTTTAATTGCCACAGCAATGAAACACTCGTTGACTGTGATAACCGAAGAAAATAAAGACTCAAATAAAAAAATACCACATGTATGTAGAAGCCTTGGAGTAAAGTGTATAAACATCATTGAGCTATGCGAAATTGAGGGGTGGACTTTCTAAAAAATAACGGGGCGCGGTAGCCGATTATGGCCACCGCGCCCCGTCTTCTTTTGGAGTGATTTTGTATGTAATGTGCCGCTGTTGTAAATCTTGGTGTATAATTCATTATTAAGCGGAATGTAGACGATATTTTAAGGCGTGGGGCAGAGCCAGAACGGGAAAAGGAAACGGGACGGGGTGAATTGCTGATATAAATTAACAATTATATGTAGATTAAAATAGCGATATATGGTATAATGAGAAATAATTGTGTGCGAATATTTATAGTGAATGCAAGAATGGAGGCTAATTATGCAAATTAGATTTGAGCTATTAAATGAGGGTGATGAAGTTCTCAATGTGTGGGATAACAAAATAGCAATTAAAAAGCCAACAGGCGAAGTAGAGATATTTCAATATTATTTAGATGAGAGCAACTTTCCGAGATTAGAGCAACAAACATATTTGATTACCCACGGAGACGGTAGCATTAAAATTAAGGCTGATGATAGTTCTTTAGAAATCAGTACATTTTAATAGGGGGGTACTTATGAGATGTTCTAATTGTGGACAAGAAGGTCACAACTCTCGCACTTGCCCGAATGAAAAAAGAGAAAAGTATGCTGTATGGACAAAGTTTGATAATTTAGAAAGTCAAACACAGGCGAATGACTTACTAAATGCAATAAAAAAGGCTAAAATTCAAATTGCCCCTAATGCTCGAGGTACTGCAGCTACCGCCAAAGAGAAAGATTTACCAATAGAGATTAAAAATGTTTTGCAAATAGGAGGGGGTAAAAGTGGCGACCAAGAGGAATAGCACACATATAAAGGCACAAAAAGAGGGTAAAGAAATAGACCAGTTTATGTGTTTTTTCTGTTTAGATGTTTGCAAGTCAAATCATGGACATCATATATTTTTATACAGCGAAGAAGGTAGTGCTTCAACAAACAATATGATAACGCTTTGCCCCAAATGCCATAGATTGTATCATAGCAATAAATTGAATGTTGAAATTGATAGATTTTAATATGGCATAGATATTTTTTATTTTCTTATAGAAAACAACGGGGCGCGGTAGCCGATTATGGCCACCGCGCCCCGTCTTTTTGTGGGTGCTGTGCTGTAAAAATGTCACGGTATAAAACGCCGTTTTTGAGG
>CAYJDN010000207.1:0-4133 GCA_964368925.1 uncultured Desulfovibrionaceae bacterium
AATTTGATTTTTTTGAAGTTTTTCCAGATTTATTTTTTATATTTTCTTGTATTTTTTTCAAAGCTTTTTCTTTTTGCAAGCCCTTTTTAGCTAGACTTTCAGCTTGAGGCATGCTATAGATTTTTGACACTTTTGGCTCTGTAGGCAAAAAGTGGGGAGAGAAAGGCGTATTTTGTCTTTTTCTTAACATAAATCAATTCCTTGTTATTTTCAATCTTTTTCTTTAATAAAATATTTTTGAGTAAAACATACATTCAAAAATTTGTGGAGTATTTTCATGCAAGATTTACGTTATTTATTACAAAACAAGAGTTTTTTGCTCATAGATGGAGCAATGGGCACACAATTACAAGAAAAAGGCATGCCCTCTACTTGTAATCCATCTGAGTTTGCAATGGAAAACAGCCACATTATCAAAGAAATTCACGCAGATTATTTGCATGCTGGTACAAATATAATCCTTACTTCTACATTTGGTGGAACTCATTATAAGTTACCGCAATCATTGAATGTCTATACATATAACAAAGCCATGGCAGAAGTTGCTAGGCAAGCTATTACAGAATCTAATCTACAACACCCTATGTTTGTTGCTGGCGATATTGGACCAACAGGGCAATTATTACGTCCACTTGGTAATGCAAAGCCAGAAGATATATTTCAAGCATATAAAGAACAAGTTGAAGGTTTAGTTGCTGGTAATGTTGATTTAATCTTTATTGAAACACAATTTGACATTGCAGAAGCAAGAATTGCCGTTGCTGCAGCAAAAAGCGTTACAGATTTACCAATTTTTGTTTCTATGACCTTTGAAGGAGAAACCACTCTTACTGGCTCTAGCCCTAAAGTTTTTGCGGCTACTATGGAAAATATGGGAGTTGATGCTATTGGTATAAATTGCGGCGCTGGCCCAGAGCAAATGCTTGATATTGCAAAAGAATTGCTTGCTTATTCCTCTTTGCCAATCTTTGCAGAACCTAATGCAGGCCTACCTGAACTCATCAATAATGAAACTGTTTTTAGACTTCCACCTGAACCTTTTGCAAATCAAACTAAAGAATTAGCTTTAGCTGGCGTACAAATGCTAGGTGGTTGCTGTGGAACAAGTCCAAAACATATTTCTTACTTACATACGCTAACAAAAGATGGATTTACAAAAGAAAATTTTGTAGAAAGAAAAGAAGATAAAGAGCTTATCATTACTTCTCGTTCTGAATATTTAGCCATTGGCCCAAAAAGAAAGATTGCGCTTATTGGCGAACGTATAAACCCTACTGGTAAAAAAGCTCTTAGTGCTGAATTTCAAGCAAATTCAATAAATCTTGCTATGCAGTATGCAGAAGAGCAAATTCAAGGTGGCGCTCATTTACTTGATGTAAATGTTGGTGCGGCACATGTTGATGAAACAACTTTCTTGCCGCATTTAGTAGAAGAATTGATTGCAAAATACCTTTCTCCTCTTGTTCTAGACTCCTCTAATCCACAAGCTTTGATTAATGCTATTCCTGTCTACCCTGCTTCTTGCCTTATAAATTCAATAAGCGGCGAAGAAAACAGAATGGAAATGCTCGCTCCACACATAAAATTATGGGGTACTCCAGCTGTCCTACTCCCATTAAAAGGCGGTAATCTTCCAGCAACTGCAAAACAAAGGATTGAAGTTATTGAAGCTTTACTACAAAAAGCTGAAGAATATAAAATTCCTAAAAATATGCTTTTAGTTGATGTTTTAGCGCTCACAGCCGCTTCTGATCCTTACGCACCTAGAGTTGCACTTGAAACATTAGAATATTGCAGAAATAACGGACTTGCCACAACTATCGGATTGTCTAATATTTCATTTGGTTTACCTGCTCGTGAATTAATCAATGCTTCTTTCTTAGCATTAGCTTCCGCTTCAGGATTAAATTCTTGCATTGGTAATCCGATGAATGCAAGATTTAAAGAAGAACTCGATGCTGTAAATCTCTTACTTGGACACGATAAAGAAGCTGAATATTTCATTGGAAGATATGCAAATTATACTGCAAATCAAGCCCAAGTAATTGCTAATAAACAAGAGAGCATTCAATTAGAATTGACTCCTGCAAACGCTGTAATTACAGGAAATAAAGAAAAAATACTTGAACTCCTAGATAAAGAATTGAAAGATGGAAAACAAGCTTTTGACATCATAAACAGTCAATTAATTCCAGCTTTAAATGTTGTAGGTGAAAAGTATGAAAGCAAGCAGTATTTTCTACCACAATTATTAAGATCTGCTGAAACTATGCAAAAAGCATTTAAATATTTAAAACCAATGCTGACACAAGAAAATTCTCTATCAAAAGGTAAAGTCATTCTTGCAACAGTTGAAGGTGATATTCATGATATTGGAAAAAATATCGTCGGTTTAGTGCTTGAAAATCATGGTTATGAAGTTATTGACTTAGGAAAAGATGTAAAAGCAAGTATTATCATTGAAGAAGCAAAGAAACATAATGTTGATGCAATAGGCCTATCAGCATTAATGACTACCACTATGCCACGCATGCAAGAATGTATAGAGCTTATGAAAGAACAAAATCTTTCTTATAAAGTTTGGATTGGTGGCGCTGTTGTAACTCAAGACTATGCCGACCACATTCAAGCCGATGCTTACGCACAAGACGCCGTATCTACAGTACGTATTCTTGAAAATCTACTAAAATAAATTCCTCACTTCTAAAATTAATGACCATTCAAAAAAAGAATAAAAACAAACAAGCCCGTAAAGAAGCCAAAGCCACTATCTTTGTCTATCTTCTTTATTTCTTCTTTTCTGTTGGTACAGCCTATGGACTTGGAAGAGATATTGAAAATTACACCTATATATTAGGCTTTCCAGCTTGGTTTTTTTATTCTTGCATACTTGCGTATTTCTTTGTCTGTATAGCTGTATACATTTTAATACGTACTGTATTTTCTCATAAAGAAGAAAGATAGTTATGTTTAATAATCCTATTTTTCCTTTAATTCTTTATCTTTGCTTATCCTTGTCTATAGCATTTTACGCAAGACAAAAGGGCAAGAATTTAATTTCTTCTGGACAAACAAGTTTTTTAGAAGAATATTTCCTTGGTAGTCGCTCTTTAGGCGGTTTTGTACTTGCCATGAGCATTACCGCTTCCTATGCCTCGGCGTCTTCATTTATTGGCGGCCCTGGTGTGGCCTATTCTATGGGGCTTAGTTGGGTTTTACTCGCAATGATTCAAGTACCAACAACTTTTTTGACTCTTGGTGTGCTTGGTTCACGTTTTGCGCTTGTAACAGAAGAGTTAAAATGTATTACAATAACTGACTTTATTTACAAAAGATACCAATCTTCATTACTCTTACTTATCACTTCACTTGCTTTAGTTATATTTTTTATGGCCGCTATGTTAGCGCAATTTATTGGTGGAGCAAGGCTTTTTCAATCTGTGACAGGTTATTCTTATGAAATGGGCTTGCTATTATTCGCAATAACCGTAACTATATATACTACCATAGGCGGTTTTAGAGCCGTTGCACTCAGTGATGCCCTACAAGGAATTGTTATGCTTATAGCATCTTTTGCCTTGATTTTTGTTGTGCTTCAAGCGACTAATGGTGTAGAAAATGCAATTTTTTCTCTAAAAGAAATTGATGCAGGATTAATTTCTCCTTTTGGCCCAAAAAATAGCGTACCCATACCAATGATGATGTCATTTTGGGTGTTAGTTGGAATTGGAGTGCTTGGCCTACCTCAAACAGTTCAAAAATGTATGGCATACAAAGATAAAAAAGCATTACAAGATGCCTTGGTGATAGGCACTAATATCATTGGTTTCCTGGTCCTCTCACTAGAGTTAGCAGGCGTATTTGGTAGAGTATTATTTCCCGACTTACTTGTCGGCGACCTTATCATTCCAACTCTAACCTTAGAATTATTCTCACCTTTCTTTGCAGGTATTTTTATCGCAGGCCCTCTAGCCGCAATCATGTCAACAGTTGATACAATGCTCTTATTAGCTTCGGCTTCCATAGTCAAAGATTTATACATTCACTTTATACTAAAAGAAGATATTTCAAAACTACGTAGCGAAAAAAAATGAAGAATCAAAAGCAAGAGAAATAAAAATCAGGCGCTTATC
>CAYJDN010000208.1:0-4124 GCA_964368925.1 uncultured Desulfovibrionaceae bacterium
ATAAAAATTCAAAACGCCCTCGAGCATAGGATTTTCTTTAAATCCCAAACTCCCTCCCCCAACAACACAACAAACCAACAACAAACCAAAGCAAAGGCTATATTTATGAATACGAATGCGGTAAAAGTCCTCTACCATAGGAATGCAGAAGAATTATATAAAAGCGATGATGCTATTGGTATAGATTACGCAACTTCTGGTTCTGCTGGTTTAGACTTGCGGGCTATTATTGATGAAGAACAAGTGTGTGTAAAGGCTGGAGAGCGTTTTGCAGTTCCTACAGGCATAAGCATTGAAATTCTTGCAGAAAATCTTGCAGGCTTTGTTTATAGCCGTTCTGGTTTGGGTGCAAAAAAAGGCCTTACAGTAGCGCAAGGCGTTGGTGTGATTGACTATGATTATCGTGGTGAAATAATAGTATTTTTGCTTAATACTTCTATGGAAGATTATAGTATACAAAAAGGCGAGCGCATAGCGCAATTAGTCTTTCAGCCAGCCTATAGGCTAGAAGTTATTAAGGCTGATAGCTTGGGGCAGACACAAAGGGGGCAGGGTGGTTTTGGACATACGGGTAAATAAGTAAACCCTCTTGTACTAAGGGGTGCGGCTCAAACACTCTTACAATTTGAATATTTGTATTTCTATGCCCTTTCCATTCTTTGAGCGCTTGACGTGTTGTTTCATGCGGATGCCCGATAACGACAATATGTATATTTGTTCTTAGGGCCATTTTTAGCGCCTTGTCTAATTGTTTTGTTATTTCTTGCACATCTTGCACATTATCGAGGAATATTTCTCTATTTTTTGTGTTAAAGCCCATAGCTTTAGACTGCCCATAGAGGCGAGAATTTGAAATTGTTCTACTATCAAGTATGCGCATAGTAGGGTCAATTTCTTTTTGTACTTCAAGAAAGTTTTTTACAGCTTCTTTATTTTGTGTAAAGGAAGAGCCTGTATGATTATTTAATGCTCTTGCATAGGGCACATTAGCAAAGTTTGAGCTTAGTTTTTTTTTTATAATTTCTTTGGAATCATAGAGCATAAGGGTTGTGTCTTCTATAAAGCGCCCATTCAAAGCCAGCATGGGTTGATGTAGAAAAACTTCTCTATTTGCAAAGTGGGCAAGTTCTGAAGTAAGACTTGCATGCGCTGTATCTGGTAAAATAGAAAAAGATACTGGAAATTCAAGTGATAATAAATCGAAATTATCGCTAATATGCGAGCCTAAGTCATCAATAACTATGCTTAATTTTGCATTGCTCTTTGGTTTATTGTAAGAAATTTCGTGTGTGAGTTCGTCATCAACATATATATAGGACTTCTCTTTTTTTGCGTCGTATTCTAAATGGGCGTATTCAGCCCAAAGTGTAAGATTTTCTTTTAATGCACTATTAAAGGCTGATGCCTTCATCGAATTTGGTAGATGTATGCGAATTTTTTGGAAAAGAAAAATAGAATTATTGTGACTTCTCACGAATGAATCTTCGATTATTGTATTTGTAATTGGAATTCTATAGCGCAAAATAAGTTGTATAATGGCATTATCTATTCTTTTTGAATGTTCGTAAATTGAAGCAGATTGGCTTTCATTATAAGGGATTGCATGTTCGTTTAATCTATCTGCAAATGAATAGACAAGTTGATAATTAAATTTTGATTGCAATATTTCTTCTTCTAAATTTTCATGTATGAAAACATCTGCATAAGTAAAGGGACTAGCCTTACTTGTGCTTGAAAAGCAATAAAAAGGAAGAATACAGATAAAAAAAGCACAAGAAATGAACAAAGATACTATTTTTTTTATCTTGCTCTTGTTTCTTATGCTTTTAAATTGGATATTCAAAAGTTAAACTTCGCTACTAATTAGTATTTTCTGCCATTTTTCTTGTGAAATTTGGCATGTTTTTTAATAATTGTAGAGCTGTTCTTAACTGATTGTCTTTGGTAAGAATAGTCTTATTTTCTTCTGAAATGTCGCTTGGTAGTGGAGTTAGCTCTGGTGCAGGAAATTGGAGGGTTTCAGTTATGGCGTCATCATTCACTTCAATGTGGGTATCAAGATCTTTTTCACGCACAAGAAGCGGATTTTTTACAGCCTCGCCAGCATCATCTAAGAAAGGAACAACCACATTTGGTACTATGCCCTCTGCTTGTATTGATTTGCCGCTAGGAGTGTAGTAAAGAGCAATAGTCAGCTTTATTCCTGAACCATCTTTTAATGGGATAAGGTTTTGCACTGAGCCCTTACCAAAACTTGTTTCACCTACCAATAAAGCTCTATTATTATCGCTCAATGCGCCAGCTACAATTTCAGAAGCTGAAGCAGAACCAGAATTGATAAGCACAACAACAGGCACATCTAAGATGTCACTCTTTTGCTCATGCGCAAGATATTGTCTTCTAGTAGAATTTTCTCTTCCACGAATGGAAACAATATCGCCCTCAGCTAAGAATAAATCTGATACACTTGCCGCTTGATCTAATATGCCACCAGGATTATTACGCATATCTAAAACAATGCCTTTGAGTGGCCCTCTATCTTTAGCTTCATCTAGCGCTTTTTTTAATTCATCAGTCGTTCTTTCATTGAAAAATGCTAGGCGTATCCAAGTGTAACCAGCTTCTAGTTCTTTACTTGAAACGCTTGTATAAGGAATGACACCACGCACAATAGTCACATCTCTTGGCTCGCTTGCTCCCTCGGAAAGTATTGTTAATACTACAGGAGTGCCCTTTTCACCACGAATTTTAGAAACAGTTTCATTTAGGCTCTTATCCATTGTAATATTGCCATCAACAGAAATAATGATATCACCAGATTTTATACCCGCTTTGTCAGCAGGAGTGCCAGCGATAGGGGCAATAACTACTGGTCTACCATCTTTTAATGTTAGTTCAGCGCCAATGCCAAAAAATTCGCCAGAAGTTGTTTCTTGAAGTGCGGCAAATTCTTCACTTGTCATATAAGCAGAATGCGGATCTAATGATTCAAGCATACCCTTAATAGCGCCCTCAATGAGCTCATTATCTTCAAGATCTTCTACATAATATTGATCGACTATATCTAGTATTTGGCTAAACCTGCGTAATGATTCATAATCTGGAGTTTTTGCAAGAGCATTTGTTGTGGAAAAGTTTAGTATATTTGCAAGAATAAAAAGAGCATAAGCGGCTCTCTTGAGAAATTTCATAATATCCTCCAAGCATTTTATGCTCGATTGTTTTAGAGATAAAGAATAGTAAACACTTTTTTCTATATTGTAAAGCAAAGGAAAAGAGCTTAAAGGAAATAAATGAAAGAAAAGTTTTAAATAAAGTGAGAAAGGCTTTCTAGTGAGAACTTCTAATTATAAGAATTTGCTCTTTTTTTACTACGTATGATTTTAAAAGGTTTCTCTATAGACCGACGAATAGGACTATAAATGCTTTCCCATTTTAATTTAAGGCAATATATTTGCTTAAATACTTTTCCTTTGTTGATGAAGTTAATAGTTTTTTGCTCTTTTTTTACTGCTTTAATATAGGCAGGCGAAGATTTTACAGCATACAGGTCTTCTTTAAACGGAGTGCAAAGTTCGGCATAGTGCCACCAATAAATGAAAGATGGAATATTGCTCATTGTTGGTTTGTTTTTGATTATTTGAAAACCTATACTTGCCCAAGGCTTTTTTCTTGAAGCATAGTGAATAATTTTAACTGTAGCGTCATTTTGTATAATATTTATAATTTCTTTTTCATCATTAATATGATTTAATTTTTCAATATGATAAACTAGGGCAGGTGAATGCAAATTCCAGCAATGAGAGATGGGAAGATAATTATTATCTACAACAGCATTTAGCGCATCTTGATCATTTAGAGTAACATGGTAATTTTGAAGAAAATCTATAGCCTTATCTTTGATTTCTAGCTTGCGCCATAGATGCACATTAATCAGCAATACGCCTGCATTGAAATATATTCCTTTATAATGGAATGCTTGTTTGCCTTTTATTGAGGGAAAGGTGACTTCTTTTTCTAATCCTGCGGCGGCAAGAACTTTGCCTTGTATGTCTAGTTCAAAAAATTCTCGTAAATCGCAATTTACAATGATATCTGCGTCTAGATAGAGAATTTTTTCTACA
>CAYJDN010000209.1:0-335 GCA_964368925.1 uncultured Desulfovibrionaceae bacterium
CACTCTATCCTGAACACGGTAGAACCTTTAACAAAGTGTACGAAAAAGCCAATATTGCCCTACATCAAATAAAAAAATCAGGGAAAAATGGATATAAAATACTTAAATAAACAAAAATTATTATAAATCAATAGCACATTTGAAATAGATACATTTTTAAAATTAAAAAAGAGCTGGAATATTCTAGCTCTTTTTGTTTATCAAATCTATAGCAATAAATAATTTTGCTGTTTGTCAAAATGATAGAAATAATATATTTGAATAAAACATAGCCAAGCTAAAAGACTTATATAACAAGAGTATAGCCAAAACAGCAAAGTACAAATGTAGACTTG
>CAYJDN010000209.1:345-4108 GCA_964368925.1 uncultured Desulfovibrionaceae bacterium
ATAATAACAGCACACTACAGCTCATATGTTTTATAGCATTTTGCATAAAAATTTATGATTTCGAGCAAATCGAAAGATTTGTTCTATCTACTCTGTATAATGCAAGGAATTTCAAATGAAAGCCAGTTTTGACACAAATAAAATAAAATGGGGCATTTGCATACTCTTACCTCTGCTTTGCCTACTTATACCAAGTTCTGACGTTTTTACTCCAACTCTAAAAACATTCCTTGTTATCACAATTTTTTGTATTTCTCTAGCTGCCACAGAAGTAATCAATCTCTTTATTACATCATTGCTCTTTATGACGCTCTACGCCTTTTCTGGCATAGTCACAACTTCTCAGGCTTTTGGCGCTTTTGGCGCTGAACTTATTTGGATTTCTGTATCAACTCTTCTAACTGTTAATGTAGTAAGTAGGACAACGATATTAAATAGAATGGCATATTGGGCAGTTATACAGTCAAAAGGTTCATACCTCATGCTCCTCATGGCTTTATGTTCACTTGCCATAGTTTCACGCATTCTTTTACAAGCGGCTATGGGCATTATCTGCATTGTGACCATTGCAGCAGGCATAGTTGAAGCATTGAATATGAAAAAGACGAAAGCAGGTGCAGCCATGATTTTAGTGCCAGCATTTGCCTATTTAGCAGCAATGTTTTTTATTTACCCACCTGACACCATACTTCTTTTTTATGGGCAAGCGTCTTCACTCATAAAATTATCTACTACTTATGGGAAATATTTCCAACACAATGCAATCTTTGTTTTTGTTCCTTTTCTTTGTACTCTTGGCATATATTTCATCACAAAGCCCAAAAATACTATTGATATTGGAACGATTAAAGAACTTCAAAGCGCATTACCAGCCATGACTTCAACCGAAAAAAAAGTTCTGACCTTACTCCTCTTATTCGTACTTTATCTTTTCACAAGCCAATTTCACGGCATGAATATTTTTTACGGTTTTGTTTTCCTACCCATACTTTTCTTTATGCCTGGAATTAATGCAGGCACAATTCAAGATGTTCAAAAAATCAACTTTTCTATGGTATTATTTCTAGCGGCATGTCTAGCAATTGGCATTGTTGGAGGCGCAGCTGGCATAGACAAAGCTGTGACCAAGGTTGCTGTACCTCTTCTTGAGGGCATGCCAGAAACTATTTTTCTTGGCTTTTTATACGGACTTATCTTTGCTTTCAATTTCGTTATGACACCAATTGCAGAATACGCAGCTCTTACTTTACCTGTCACGCAAATATGCCTTGATCTTGGTTTTAATCTTGATGTAGCCTATTATATTATGCTTATTGCGGGGCAACTGCCTCTTTTGCCTTATGAACTTGTTCCTTTGCTTGTTGCTGTAACCATTGGGGAAGTTGCTACAAAAGACTTTTTCAAAATAATGGGCTTAGTTACAATTATTGTAACTGTCTTCACTTTCACTCTTGGCATAGCCTATTGGACAATGGTTGGACTTTTATAATTCTACTCTTCTTTCGTAGCATTTATCATAAATAATATATTTTGAACAATTTCTTCATAATGTTCTTGCATGCCGTTTTGCAACCATTTTTCTGTAACAGAATCAATTCCACCTAAAATAAAGGACGAAAGATAATTATTACGATAAACGGGCAAAATATTAGCAAAAAAATCACAACCATCAACGCCAAAACGTTTTGCTAAATCTGACATTTTATTTTGTGCATATAATATTTGAGTATATCTACTCTCTTGTAATGATTTGAATCTTAAAATAAGCACGTCTTTAAGTGTAGGATTTTCAAGAGCATTTATTATTTCTACAATTGCTCGCACGTTTTCCTGAATTCCAAAATCTATAATAGCATCACAATCTTTGAAATATCTATACACTGTCATTCTAGATATTTTTGCTTCCTCAGCTATTTCAGCAAAAGTAATTGAATAAAAATCCTTATTCTCAAGCAAGGCCAAAAAGGCGTCATGTATCGCTAACTTTGTTTTGTGTATCTGTTTTTCTCTTTTCATGTTACAGGCTCATGTGTTTGTCTAATTTTTGGGGACTGTATTGACGCAAAGTCCATATCCATTTATAAGAAAGACTGTAGTTAATTTTTTTTATTATTTCAACCAAAAAAATGGAGAACAATATGAGCAATTTAGTAACAGAAAATCCTTTTATTGAACAAATGAAGCAACTTGGTATGGAAACAAAGCAAGCTCAAGCTAAACTACTTGATCCAAATAGCATTCAAGTAATGTTGCTTGGTACAGGCAATCCTATGGGTAGAGAAAGATTCAATGATGGGAAAGTTGTTTTTGTAAATAATCAAGTGCTTGTTTTTGACTGTGGTTATGGTGCAATGATGCGAATGAATAAATTCAAAGTCCCTGCCAATAAAATTAATGCAATTTTTATCACTCACTTTCATGCTGACCACTATGCTGATTTAGGCGAAATTATTTCAAAATCATTCATAAATCAAAGAAGACACGAACTTGAAGTATATGGGCCAACTGGAATTAAGCAAATTGTTGATGGCTACCTCATGGCCTATGCCGCTGAAATGAAATCAAGAACAGATCACCACGGCGCAGAATTGATGAATCCACAATTTGCCACAGCCACTCCAAAAGAATTTGATGGCACAGCAGATGAAATTCTTATTTATGAAAAAGACGGTGTTAAAGTAAGTTCATTTGTGGTTTCTCACCCGCCTGTAGAACCAAGCGTGGGCTATGTAATTGAATATAAAGGCAAAAAAGTTGTTATCTCTGGTGACACAATTGTTACTGATAATTTCAAGAAGCATGCGCAAAATGCAGATTTATTAGTGGGTGACGCAATGAGCTATGCAGCAGTTGAAGCCCAAGAACAAGCAGCCGAAACACTAGGCAATAAATTTCTTGCAAAATTATTGCGAGATATACGTGAATATCATTTAGATATCAACGAACTTGCAAAAGTCGCCGAAGAAGGACAAGTAAAACGCCTTGCTTTAACTCATTTTTCTCCTCCTCTTCCGCATGAGCAAGCTATAAAAATGTTCTTTGAAGCCCCTGCAAAAAAACATTACAATGGCGAACTTCTCTATGGCGAAGATGGTTTTGTAATTAGTGTGCCTTTATAAAAAGAAGATTTATGTTAGATAATATCGTCAAAATTGCCTTTTCGATTCTCTCATCGTCAGATTTCAAGAACTTTTTCAGTCGTTTATGTTTAATAAACTCCTTCAAAGCTCTTTTATCTTCCTTGATATAATGCGAAAATTCATATTTTGACGACACTATCTAGAAGCAAGATAATTTATTGCTTTAATATATAGTTTTTTCTCTCTTAGAGCAGTTTTCATATAGTTTGAAACTGCTCTAACCTTTTGAAAACCAAATGACAATTGGCGAATTGAAAATCCTTTGTGCAAGCACAAGATTGTCAATTCGCCAATTTTTATTAGGAGCTTTACAGCTCCTTTTCTTATTATTTGCTCATTCAAGTAATTATGAATTAAAATTCATATCTGAAATTAGCTTTTAATCCGTGAGATGTTTCATTATTTGATAATTGCAAGTTGTAATTGAAGTCCATTGAGAATTGATCTTTTTCTACTTCTAAACCCAATCCGCCGTTGAAAGCGAATGAGTCTATATTATCAACTTTATAGCTAGTAACTGAATCTAAGCCCATAGTTGAAGCTTTGCTTGTGGCTTCTAATCCACCAAAGGCGGCGATTAAGCCAACATCTGCTTTTGGTGCTAATTTCCAATTGCTTGCAGT
>CAYJDN010000210.1:0-4092 GCA_964368925.1 uncultured Desulfovibrionaceae bacterium
CCTAATTTCTTTGAAATGTGATCTAGGTTATCTACTGCGTCACATGAGCGCACATATTCAGCTTGTAAGTAGGCTAAATCTTTTGTATCTTTGTACGCAAGTTCAAGTAATACTAGAGGGTTTACTGCGTTGCAGTGGGGTGATAAGAAGAGTGTATTTGTTTTGTGTTGAATAGTTTCAAAGAGTTCTGAGTGCTTTGACAAGCCAGAGCCTAGCATATAATTTATAGTGTTATTTTCAGCACATAATTCTTGAGCAACTAGACTTGGACTTAATAGACGAGTTGGATTTTCTTGTATAAGCTCGAGTGAATTATTACATGTAAAGTCGGCGACATGCACTAAATCTTTCTTTGCATGAGTGATGACTCTTGTTTTGATGTTTTCAGCTAGGGGCGCATTATAGGCTAGTGCGGTGAGAAAATCTATGCCACATTGTTTAGTGTTTAGGGCTCGTGATAGGGCGGCAGAAGAACAAAGGCTTAGTCTTATACCTGTGAATGAGCCAGCGCCAATGACTGAACCAACTATATATATAGTAGTTAGTGGGAGGTTTAGTTGCTGGAATATTTTTTGAATAAAGGGAGTAAGTTTTTCTGTGCTATCTTTTGGGCAATCCCATTCTTGATTGACGAGTAATTTTACTTTGCCTTTATTTGTTTTTTCTCCGACAACAATTTGCAATACTCCTTCGGAAGCATTGATTATGAGAAGTATATTTTTATCGCTCATATCTATTTCTATTTATTCACTTCAAATAGAAGGGCCACCCAACTATCTGAAGGCTTAATTTCGTCGGTGGCGATGTTTTCGGGGCAGAGGTGTGGCATATCGAGGGCTTCAATTTTGTGTGGAGTTCCTAGGGCTTTATAGGCTTCACATATACCGTCTGCTTGTGAAGATAGAATGCCAGATAATATGAGGTAAGATTTATCATTGAGTTCTGCCATAATGTCTTGAGCCAAAAATTTTAGTGGTTCTGCTAAAATATTTGCTATAATAATATCGTATTTTGTGTCTTTATAGAAGTTTTTTGCAACTTCTATGCTACCAAGGGCTAGATCAATGCCATTGTTTATATCATTTAATACTAGATTTTCTTTAGTATTTTCGATTGCGATTGGGTCAATATCTGTACATAAACCTTTTAATCCGAAGGAATGGGCAGCGATGCCAAGAATACCTGTACCGCAACCTAGATCTAAGAAAATTTGATCTTCTGAAACTTTGTTTTGTGTTTTTAAACTATCTATAAGATGTAGGCAAAGAGCAGTGGTTGCGTGATGTCCTGTTCCAAAGGCTGATTTTGGTTCAATATATATAGGTGTAAGGCTTTGATCGTCAAGACTATTTCCTTTTTCCCAAGATGGAAGAACGAGAAATCTTTCAGCTTTTACAGGTGTAAAATATTGCTTCCATGCTTCTGCCCATTCTTGATTTTCAATTTCACTTTCTTCAAAATATGCATAGGAATAGTGTGATTTTAATAAGTCGTGAATTTCATCTAATTTTTCTTTAAATTCGCAATGTATGCGAATGAGAACTTTATCATCGCTTAAATTTTCTTCTTCAAAACCGTAGGGGAGTGCATCAAAGATAAAAGCTTGAGCTATCTCAGCGTCTTCAGTGTTAATATGGCAATCTAACCTATAGAGTATTTTGCTTTTTTTTTCGCTCATGCTTGTTCCTCGCATTAAATTTGTTCTGTAGTGATATATTAAATTAATATTTTTTGCAAGTTTACAAATTGTAACAAAAATTAATATAATTTTGTACAGTACTAAAGATATTGAAAAAATTGAATATTAATAAGTATTCATCTATAATAAATTCTTTTTTTCACAACTGGGGCGAATTGTTGCTTGTCTTTTGCTGTATTGACACTATAATATGTATATGCTACAAGTTTTTTCAACCTTTTTTTAAACATTTTAACCTAGGATATTTCATGGGAAATGCTATGGAAATACTTCAATTAAATAAAAGGGATAGAGCATTTACTAAGGCAATTGAACACGAAAGTGGACAAAACTTAGCTACTTGTTATCAATGCGGTAAATGTTCCGCAGGCTGTCCCGCCTCCTTTTTGTATGACAAACAAGTGAGTCAAATTATGCGTGCTACCCAAATGGGTATGAAGGAAGAAGCTCTTTCTGCTAAATCGCTTTGGCTTTGTCTTTCTTGTTCTACATGTACTGCACGTTGTCCTAACAACATTGATGTTGCTAATGTAATGGACGTATTAAGACATAAAGCTCGTGCCGAGGGCTATGTTAATGTTAGACGTGTAGAAATGTTTTGGAAATCTTTCTTGCAAACAGTAAGATACACTGGTCTTTCTTATGAAATCGGTACTATGGCTGGTTATATGTTAAGAACTGGTCGTTTCTTTGACGAGTTGAACATTATGTATCCTGCTCTTGTTAGAAACAAACTTCCTTTTCTCCCACACATGATTAAAGGTAAACCTGAGATCAATCGTATCTTTGAAAGATATGAGCAAAGAGGGGGAAAATAAATGAAATTAGCTTATTATCCTGGTTGTACAGCGCTTGGCTCTAGTGTTGATTATGAAAACTCAAGCCAAGCTATTATGCGCCATTTAGGCGTAATCACAACTAAAGTTGAAGATTTCAACTGCTGTGGTTCTACTCCTGCGCATACAATGTCACATGAATTATCAACAGCTTTAGCTGCACGTAACTTACGTATAGCTGCTGAAATTAATCCTGAAAAACTTTTGACTTCATGTCCATCATGTCTTGCAAACTTAAAAACTGCAAAACATCGTATGCAGAATGAAGAATTTAGAAAAGAGATTGACTCTTTATTAGATACTCCTACTGAAGCACTTCCTGAAACTTATTCAGTTCTTCAACACTTAGTTGAAGAAGTTGGTTTAGAAAAAATTGCTTCCAAAGTAGTAAAGCCTTTAACTGGCTTAAAAGTTGCTTGTTACTATGGCTGTTTGCTTACTCGTCCAGCTCATATTATGAACTTTGACGATTGCGAATATCCAATGAGCATGGATAATGTTCTTACAGCTCTTGGTGCTGAATGTGTAGATTATCCTTTAAAAACTGAATGTTGCGGCGCAGCTCACGGTATTCCTAACCAAGCTATGACTTCTACATTAGTTTCACGACTTTTAGAAAGAGCTAAAGAATTTGGCGCTGATGTGATTGCAGTAGCATGCCCATTATGTCAAATGAACCTAGACTTACGTCAAGTTCAAGCTGAAAAAATGAGTGCTGAAAAATACGATATTCCAGTAGTATACTTTACTCAACTTATGGGTATTGCATACGGTTTAGGCGAAGAAGACATTTTACTTAAGAAATTAGTAGTAGATCCTAAACGTATCTATAGTAAAATTCAATCATCTCAAGGAGGAGCAGCCTAATGAAAATAGGTGTATTTGTATGTAAATGCGGCTCAAATATTGCTGCTACTGTTGATGTTGATAAAGTTGCACAAGCGGCTCTTGCCTTTCCAGATGTAGTATTTTCATCTGTAAATATGTATACTTGTTCTGAACCTGGCCAAGACAGCATTGTTGAAGCGATTAAAGAAAATAATTTAGATGCAGTTGTGGTTGCTTCTTGTTCACCACGTATGCACGAAATGACTTTCCGCCGTACTGTTGAACGTGCTGGTTTAAACCGCTATATGTTTGAAATGGCTAATATTCGTGAACACGTTTCATGGATTGGTAAAGACATGGACGCAAACACTAATAAAGCTATTGATCTTGTTATGATTGCTTCTGAAAAAGTACGTAATAACAAACCATTATATAGTAAAGAATTTGACGTTACTAAACGTTGTCTTGTTATTGGTGGCGGTATTGCTGGTATTCAAGCAGCTTTAGACTGTGCTGATGCTGATGTTGAAGTTGTTATGGTTGAAAAAGATGCCACTATCGGTGGTAAGATGGCTCGTCTTGATAAGACTTTCCCAACTATCGACTGTTCTTCTTGCGTTCTTTCACCAAAAATGGTGGACGTGGCTCAGCATGAAAAAATTAAATTATATGCCTATTCTGAAATTGAAAAAATTGAAGGTTATGTAGGTAACTATACTGTAACTATCC
>CAYJDN010000211.1:0-4063 GCA_964368925.1 uncultured Desulfovibrionaceae bacterium
CCTGTACTAAAAAAATTCATACCAATGCAAGTTGCTATATTATTTGTGATTATTTTTTTAAGTATTGTTTCATTTCTTTCTGTATATAAAGTTGATAATCTTTCACAAAAAATCTATAGTGAGAATATATACAATAGGGATTTATTAAATTCTATTGTACGTGCGATGTATGTTTGCCGTGTTACTGGAAGGGATATTCTTTTACTTGAAGAAGGAAAGAAAAGAGATATACTATATAAAAGATATATTGACGCTTTTGCTCTTTTAGATACTCAGATGGCACTTTATGTTGAAAGAATTTCAAGCGAAAGGCAGGCTCACTTTAAAAATTTGATTGTTTCAAAAGATATATATAAAGAGAGTATGATTGCTTCTGCTGACACTCTTATAAATGACAATGATTACGAACTAGCCTTGCATTATCTTACAAGAGTTACCCCTATTGCAAATAGTTTTTTTGCTGATATTGAATTCTTTTTAGCCGAAGAGCAGGACATAATGGAAAATGCTCTAGAAGAGAATGAAAAAGCTACTTTTCATGTGTTTATAACTGTGGTTTTAGCTTCACTTTTGGGTGGCGGCGGCGTATTGATTATGGCAAATCATGGTATTGGTGTTGTTGTAAAGAATTTGCGTGGCTTGAATGAATCATTGGTTGCCATACTAAAAACTGACAATATGAAACATACAATACCTAGCAAGCATTTAACTGATGATGAAGTTGGTTTTATGGCAAAAGTTATCAATGATTTGAAAGAAAAATTGCTTGATTATTCTACAAGAGATATGCTTACTGGCGGATTGAACGCTAATGCTTATCATGCTGATTTGAATGAATTTTTGGATAATGAAAGTGCTAACAAAAACTTCTGGATTGTTCTTTTTGATATGAATAATCTTAAGCTTATAAATGATAAATACGGCCATGTTGAAGGTGATAGAGCTATACGTTTTGCCTATAGGGCGATACATTCAATTTTCTCGAAGCACGGTAAAGTCTATCGTATCGGTGGTGATGAATTTATATCAATTTTGAGAAATTGCACCGCTGAGGATATTGATAATTGTATACATGATATGGAATCTTTTATTAATTCTTTTGAACTAGCTCAAGATCAATTTGCGATTGCGAGTGGCTATGGTGAATTTAGCGGCAGTACGAGAGAAGAATTTGATGCTTTTTTTGCTTCAATTGACAAGAAAATGTATGAAAACAAAGATGAAATAAAGCACGAACGTTCCCAAGCCCGTGTGTACAGTCAAAATAATGTGAATTTCTAGAGCTAGAAAACTTTATTTCTAGCCCCAAAAACAAAAGCTCTTAATTTGGAAAACACCCTAGAATAAGCTTTAATAAATAATAAAAAATGCCCTTTATAGCTATTTGCTCAACTGATTTTGTTAGAACATCTGAGCATACAGAAGATAAAGGGCATTATTTTTTATGCAATGTGTTATAAAGGGATCTATTCTGTTGTTTTTGATTTTAGAAATCTTCTTCAATTTCTAAGTTTACAATGATTTGCGCAAGTAAAATATCAATAAGATCTTGCGATTTGATATATTCTTGTGCTGTCATTTTTTCTTCTAAATCCGACATAATTTCAGCGCTATTTTCATCTTCAGCGATAAGATTTGCAACACTTGTATAGGCATATGCTTTTATAATATCAGGCTTTGTTCCTTCGCCTAGAAAGTACATACTTGCAAGATTTATTAGAGCATCTGTGTCGCCTTGCATAGCGGATTGATCAAAATAATAAAGGGCTTTTTTATCATCTTTACTTGTGCCCTCGCCGTCAAAATACATAATGGCTAAATTATATTGTGCATCAGAATCGCCATTTTCTGCTGCAAGTGTATAATAAGTAAAGGCTTTTGCATTATCTTCTTCAATTTCGACGCCATTATCATAGAGTAGAGCTAAATTGAATTGCGCCTCAACCAAGCCTTGATTGGCGGCTAAAGTATAGTATTCTAAAGCTTTATCAATATCTTTCTTTGTGCCTTTGCCGTCTTCATACATCAATGCTAGGCTGTATTGAGCAATTGGTAAACCTTGTTTTGCGGCGGCTTTGAAGTAGTGTAATGCTTTGCTATAATCTTTTTCAACTTCTTCACCTAAATAGAAGGCTTCACCAAGTATATATTGAGCTTCTGCGTCGCCATCTTGTGCAAGTTTTTCTAATTCAGCCACTAATTCTTGATTAGCGTAATTTTTATTTGCATAGGCTTGATCTATAGTGCAAACAAAAAGAGAGAGTAAAAGAAGAAAAAGAGCATAATATTTTGAATAATGTCTTTGTGTTAGCATATAGACTCCCGAAAGAAATTTCATAAAGTTAAGTCTATAGTATTTTTTTCTAAAAAGCAATGCAGATAAATAGCTAAAAAAAGTAAGCTATGCCTATAATCTAAAAACCTATATAAAACATATAAAAACCAATAAGCAAAATAATTAATCCCATAATAAATTTAAGAATTTGTCCTATTTTACTAAAGCGTGCATCTTCTGAAATTCTTTGCATAAAGCCAGTAGAAGTGCCAGCGCAAACAGAAAGTATACCATGACCTAAGGAATAAAGAAAGAAAAGTAAAATTCCATAAAATACACTAGCTTGCTCAATAGACAGCAAAATAAGTACAATAATTACAGGAGTAGAGCAAGGCGAAGAAAATATGCCTGCAATTATTCCAGCGATAAAAGCACCCAAATAACCTTTTTTAGGATTAGTAATTCTTAGATGATTTTTAGGTATAAATTGATATAATCCAAAGGTTTGCAAAGCCATTATTATCATAAGTGTGCCAACTATTAAATGCCAATAATGATTATGCGTATCAAAGAAGCTTCCTACTAAGGCCGCAACTAAACCAAAAAGCATAAAAACAAATGTTGAACCAAGGGCAAAAGCCAGCGACAAATAAAAAGCATTTCTAGGTTTTTTGTCACCAAATCCGCCAACATAGGCAATGATAAGCGGCACACTTGCTAAACAGCAGGGCGTGAAAGATGCAACAATACCAGCTAAAAAAGCAAGTAGAGGGGTATAGTGCATATTATTACTTAATAATTGCGTTAAATCAGCGAGTAGTGCATTCATTGTTTAACCTAATGATCGCAATATTCGTCGTGCACATGGCCAGATTCTTGCTTGTGATAGTATATCCCACCAAGAACACATACTATTAATAGAGGAACAAGAATTTTCATTATTTTATTCATAGCTTTTCCTTTTGTTTTATTCAATATAAACGCATAATATAAAAAAGTAAAGTTAAAAAGTTAGTTATTGCTAACTTTTCTTAACTTGCGCTTATTTATTTATCTGTTATTTTGTTGAAGTATATTGTTAAGGTAGGTTATTATGAAAGATTGGTCACAATTTAGAGATTTTAATGTTTATTTAGTCACTGACACTGATCTTTGTTTAGGGCGTCCTGTTTTAGATGTTGTAAATGAAGCTGTAGCTGGTGGTATAAGTGTTGTTCAAATACGTGAAAAAAACGCAAAAACACGTGATTTCTTAGAGCTCGCAAAGCTTTTAGTTGATCAAGTACAGTCTAAAGGAATTCCAATTTTAATCAATGATAGAATTGACATTGCTCTTGCTTCAAATGCCGCAGGTGTTCACATTGGACAAAGTGACATGCCTGTAAGTGATGCAAGGCTTTTGTTGGGCGATAAAAAAATCATCGGATTAACTACGCCATCTTTAGAAATTTTCAAAGCATCAGTAGAACTTCCCGTGCAATATTTAGCCGCTGGCCCAGTCTATGCGACAAACACAAAGAAAGATACAGCTCCAGAATGGGGCTTAGAAGGCATGAAAACACTAAGAGCACACCTTGATTCAATTCAATCAAAAATGCCTCTTATGACTATTGGTGGCATAAATGCGCAAAATGCAAAAGGAATTTATGACGCTGGCGTCGATAGTATAGCTATAGTTTCTGCTATTTGCTCTGCAAAAAATGTCGAAGAAAGCACAAGGCAAATTTGCGCCGCTTTTAAGTAGTTTTTTATTTTTTGGGGGAGGGAAAACCAAACTTTTGAAAAAGT
>CAYJDN010000212.1:0-3646 GCA_964368925.1 uncultured Desulfovibrionaceae bacterium
TATAGTATCCGTAAAAATAATCAAACGATTTTTCAAATAATTTTCAACGCTTCTTCAGAGTTACAATGTGAATTAATTACTATTTTTGAAGAAATTGTCAAAAATAAATGGGTTGAAAATACTGATCCTTATAGGGATTTTTGTATCGAAATATTACAAAAACCATTCTATGCTTTTGAAATAATAAAAAACTATCCAAATCATATTATCCAGCTTTGTGATTTATTTTGGCAGAGAAGTCCTGAGGATGAAGATGGTGTTTGGGGTGAAAGACATAGTATGGAAAAAATGTATGGAGTAACTGAATCTTATGAATTAAAATATTTCCCTGCCAGCGCTAATCAAACCCCAATAAAGTTTCTGTTAAGAAGTTCGTTTTATCAAACTCTTGATTTTATAATTTATTTTACTAATAAATCTGTAGAAAACTACAAAAATTCAGATTATGGATACGATGTAGAAGAAATTACTCTTGATGTTAATGGTGTTAAAGTAACTCAATATTTAAGCTGGTCTATTTGGAGTATGTATCGAGGCGGAGGTAGTCCAATAGTGCCTCATTTACTAGAATCAATACATATGGCACTTGAAGAATTTCTTTTAGGATTATTAAAAATAGCAGACGAAGAAATTATAAAGTATATAAAAAATATACTTTTGATGATTCTTACTAAATCAAAATCTGCTTCTCTAACTGCTGTTGTATGTAGTATTATATTTTCAAATTACAATAAATTTAGTGATATAGCATTAATTCTTTTCAAAGTAATAGAACTTTTTTCAATGGATATACGAAGATGCGTGAATGAATCTCAGGTAAAATTTCTTTACTCGATGGGATATGGATTAAATAAAGAGAAGGACATGCTATATGCGGATGAGCGATTAAAAACTTGTGAAGATGAGCATAGAAAAATGCATTTAGAAGGTCTTTTTTTACATTATCAATTTTATGGAATTGTAGGGGCTACAGAAGAAGAAAATAAAATATTCATTGATACATTGTATAAAATAATTGACAAGTTCAAAGAAGATACTCGTTTGGCACAGGAATATGGAATTTTGCTAGCAAGGATGGACAGGCGGAACTTAGAGGCTAAAGTAGTAAAAGAAGAAGATGGCGTTGCAACTATAGAATTGACTCCTAAAGAATTATCAGATGAACATAGGCGACAGAGCGAACAAGTTACTACAGCGCATAAAGAAATGTTTAAATATCATGACTTATACATGTGGTCGAATTTTTTGTTTGCTGAAAAAAGAAATATTGAAAGCCCACAGTGTGAAAAATACGATAACAATCCTCACTTGGCTTTGTCAGAAGTGCGTAGTTTAATAGAAGAATTAACATCGTTCCCAGAAGACAGAAGGCTAATGCATTATGCCACACCGACACATGTTTGCTCTCATCTCATGAATTATCATAGGAACGTCTTGCCAAGAAATGATATTGTATTTTGTAGCGAAGTTATTTTTGAAGCCTTCTCTCATTTATTGTCGGACAATTACTCTTATCAAATTAATGATGGTGTTGAATCTGCTGTACATGCTATTCCAATCCTCCTTCAGGAGTTTCCAGAAGATGAAGAAGAGTTTATATTTTTAATGGTTGGCATCTTGCTTGATACTAGGCACATTGGCCAATATAAGCGAGTATGCGATTATCTTTTTGAAACCATAAGAAAATACAATTTATGGGAAATAAAGCAAGCTACTCTGCAAAAGCTTTTACTAATTTTTATTAAGTTTAAACCACTTTATGATAGCATTGTCCAACGTAAAAGAAAGGAAGCAGGATTTGGTAATATCCACTCAAAAGAAAGTGTTCTTAATGAATTTTATGAGACAATTGATAAAATAAATGTAAACATAGAATCTTTTGATGTCGCTTGCATCGATACTCTTGATATTTATGATTTGGAAATTGTATATCAGTTAATTCCTGCAAACACGCAAGATGCCTTACACCTTAAGATATATAATAAAACTTTGCCTTCCCTTGCAGCACAATTGATGTGTGATGCAAACAGTTTTGGAGACAAAACTTGGGAAAATGGTGATATTTACTGGCAAAGATTGAATATTTTTACAAGAATAGCCCATTTTATTTTGATGCGAGAGAAAAATGAATTAGATATTTACACAAAGTGCGTTTCAGAAAATTTGTATTTGTCAGATGAAACAGCATCTTTTATTAAAGAATTTATTTTTGTAGCGGATAGATTAGATCGTCATGAAAATTTTTGGATTGTTTGGAATAAATTTTATCCCAAAGTTAAAGAGCTAAGCTCAAATAGTTTTAAACATCACCTAAAGAGCGTGATTATTAACTATTTATTAGCATTTTCATACTGGAGCGAAGGTATTGACGAGTGGCATATGCTTAAAAAAGATAATCTACCTTTTTACTTGAGAGTAGCAAGAGAATTAGGGCATATTCCCTCTGTTTTGTTAGCTATTATCAAGGTACTAAATTCTGTAGGTGCAAAATTTGGTGACGATGGTATTATCTGGCTTCATGTCATCATTTCTAATAATATCAATATGAACCTTGGTGATGATGAACAAAATATTTTGCTTTATTTAGAAAATTTTTTAAGAAAATTTGTTTTTGTCAATAAGCAAAAAATAAAAAAAGATGTAAAATTAAAAACCAAAATACTTTTAATACTTAATTTTATGGTTGAACGTGGTTCTAGCTACGGCTATATGTTGCGAGAATCTATCTTGTAGCAAAATGACAAAAGCCTACCTCGCATGCACGACCACTTCTGCGAAGAAATATCACCCTAGAATTTCCCTACAATACCCATCAACTGCTCATAGCTTGTAACAACATCATATTTCACATTTTTACCTTCAATTTTTTCGTTGACGGCATCAAAGAATTTGCGAGCGCAGTTAATTTTTTTGTTTTCAATATCACGTAGTTCAAGGGTGGACATGCTACCCTTAGTTTCAGCAACAAAATAAATATGTTTGACACTACCCTCAGTAAAGGCAATAGCCCAATCTGGATTGTAATCACCAATGGGGGTAGGGATAAAAAAGCCGTTTGGTAATTTGGCGTACACAGCCACATCTGTATCATTATCTAGCTCTTCTACAAATTTACGTTCAACTTTAGAATCTGTAATGGCGTAGTCATAAATGTGATTATTCAGTTTTTTACCTAATGTCTCTAAGTCTTGACGCGTTTGAGCCTCAGTAAAGATATCAATGTCATACTTTTGCTCCAAGCAATCATAGGTAAGCTTTTCTATGATACAAGATGCCTTTTGTTCATTAATATGTTGAGAAACTTGCGCAATAAAATGCTCTGGGTTTTGCTCAAACATGGTAAAGGTGCTTAGATGTATACCTTGCAAAATACTAGCAATGGTTTGTCGTGTAAGCTTTGTATTTTCAGCTATTTTGCCTAATAAGTCATAAGGTACGCCAGAATATACAGAGGCTTTATGCGATTCGGTACTTGTTTGCGTAAGTTCAAAGCCATCACGGTTTTTAATTTGTTCATCACTCACATTGCTTTTTTGCAGTCCTGTTTGCACAACATATTGCAAAGGCGTTATTTTTAGCGAAGAATTAAGCGTGGTAATACTCTTTTCTATAAGTTCATCGGAGTTAAAGTCTACGTTATATACAG
>CAYJDN010000212.1:3656-4042 GCA_964368925.1 uncultured Desulfovibrionaceae bacterium
TTCCTTAAATTCATCGCTATAAAATTTATCACTATTAAGCGGAATCTTTTTAGATTTTCGGTCATCAGGAATTTCAGGTTTTGCATCAGGGTTATAAAGTGCATCAATCAGCCTTTCAATGCCGTCCTTAAATGGTTCTAATACGACGGGCAATGGTGCAAGAGCATCGGCGGCCTTAGCAGCATGGTATTCTGGGGTAATGGTATGCTTAGAGGCATGAGTATATCCATTAAGCACCAGCCAAGCTTGCACCGTATTAGCCATTTCTGGAGTAAATTCTACTTCTGTACCATCGTCTTTTTGAACTATCTTGCCAGCAAAATATTCCACATCTGCCTTATGCGGTCTTGCCGACAAGGTTTCGCTAATTTCACGCTGTAGATTGC
>CAYJDN010000213.1:0-4034 GCA_964368925.1 uncultured Desulfovibrionaceae bacterium
CTTTTAATTCGTGCTGAGCCAAAACTATCGCTCTATCTAACTTAGTCATATATCCCCCCCAAAAAAAACCACTAACTCATAAAACAAAAACTAAGAAACTACTTTAATGTTTTTTGCAATAGTATCCAAAATGTCATTCCATGATTGACACGCTGGTAAAAATTCAAATTCTAATAAATCTGCAAGCAAGAACCAATCTTCAGTGGCTAAAACTTCATTGATTTCAGCGAGGATTTTTGAAATACTCTCTACATTCATAAGGAAGTTTTCATCAACAGTGTCAACAAATTCAGAGCGTAACACAGCAACCATATTCATAAAATCACGTGTAACGTCAATGGTGTCGATAAGAGTTTTTAAAGCAGAATTATCAAGTTCACGCAATTTTTCAGCAATTTGTTTGCTTGAAAGTTGCATAATTGCAATAACTTTATGCAGTTCGCCAACAATACTAAGAGCCATTTGAGAATTTTGTACTGTAATAATTTCTACAGAATTGATTTCAGAAGATTCAATATCTTCCGCTTGATATGGATATAGTTCACTAAACTGTTCGCCATTTAGAAGCACATCTGTAACAAAGCGATCTGACATACTTTCATCATTCGTTACACTTACGAGTAATTCTTGAAGGTTTGCAAAGCTTGTTACCGCCACATCAGTTTGACATCCGTCTATAATAATCATATCAGTCTCCTTAAATTCAAGTCAAAATTTTGTGCAAAAAAGGTGTCAATTTTTCCCACTATAAGAAAAACAAGCAAATTTCATGCCAAACTATATCATTTTAGCCTTATTTGCTTCGAGTTCCTTAAGCCATGCTTCAATAATAACTTGAATGACCCTCGCAAAAGTATCAAAATTGTCTAGATCATCACCGTACTTCTCCATTCCATATTCCCACATATATGAAAGTGGAACTAAATAAGGAATAGATTTTAAACTAGCAATAATACGTTCATTTGTAAGCAAGAAAGACTGTGACATCTTAGGCATTTGCCTAATTAATTTGCCCTGTTGCGACAAGAGGAAAAAGAATTCCATCAACCTAGAAAGCACTTCTTGCAAATGCTCTTTCTCTTCATAGTTTATATATTCCAATTGAATAAGAGAAAAATCAGGCTTATAAAAATTTAATACTCTTTCAACATCTAGCTTACGATTAACTACCAAACCAACTTGAGAACGATAGCTATTATCACTTGTTTTTTCATTTTTGTCAAGTTTTACGATATGCCTTAAATCTATTCCCTCAGCTATTTGCAAAGCATCTATAATAGCTTTATACACAATTCTTTGCATTTGATAAAGTGCATATCGTGGATTTTTATCCAATATATCAAGGGCTTCTAAAGATAAAAAACCAAGCTCATCTCTTATGCTTTTCCAAATTCTCGTGTGCTCAGAAAAAGCCTGTTGCCATTTGCCAGCAGATAAACGTTTAATCGCAAGTTCGCCAACAATATGAGCAGGAATAGCTTTCCTACATTTATAATTATGCGGACATTCTATTTTAAAATCGCAAGGGTGACAATCAAGATTAGGCTCAATAAAGCAAGCATCTGTGCTTACTGCTCCCGTATCCCACGCCTGAGCCGTTGCTAAAAATAAAGCAATAATAGGAATTTCTAAAGCCGCAGCCAAATGCATCGTACCAGTATCATTAGTAATAAGTAAGGAACAATGACTCATTAAACCAGCAAGCAAATGTATCGAAGTTTTGCCAAGCGCATTTTTAGCTATCCCGCCAAGACTAAAAAACTTGTCAGCAAGCGCATCTTCTTTAGCAGAACCAACCAATATGGGTATATAGCCTTTTTCTACAAGAATATGACTCAAAGCAACAAAATGTTCTACGTCCCACTGCCTTTTTGCATCACTAGCACCAAGCTGAAAAGCGATATATTGACGAGCTGGCACAACTTTTTCATTATCTTTGCTCTCTATTTTCAAACTTTGTTGCGGTATATTATGCACAAGATCATGCTCTCGCTTGTCGCCAACAAGAAGCAAATTTCTACATAAAGCCTTTCCCTCTTCTAATATTTTCGTATCAAGCGGGAGTATTCGTGGATTTTGTGCCCCTTGGGATAAAAGACTTTCAGAAGCTAATAAAGTAAAAAGATCCGATAAGTTATATGGACTTGAAACCCTATTACGTGTGACAGCTTCCATATAACTTGCCCACGCATTTGTATTATTCTTATATCCCTTTTCATGCAAAGTAAAACCAACTATTTCAACAGTATGAGAATTATTTGCTTCTTTCTTTTGGCTTTGAATCTGAATTCTTAACGCAAGCAAGCGAGCCAAAGGAGTAGGAATAAGATTTATTATTTTTTGAGGATCAAAATGTCTATGGATTGTCTTAGCAAAATCTTCAACGCCTTGCAAAGATTTATACCATTCTTTCCCATCTTTTTCAGATAAATTTCTTAATAAATAACTGCCAGGAATAGGAAAAGCATGGTCTAAGCCATCTAATAATTGCGCAACCTCAACAAAAGACTCAAGACAAACATAAGCCAATTCATGCCCTTGATTTCTAAGCACATGAATAAGAGGTTGCATTTGTAGTGTATCGCCAAATCTTGTTGTATTTATAAGAAGTATACGCATATTAATCCATTAGATAGTGTCGTCAAATTCACTCTTTAACTCATCTCAGTCAAAGATTTCAATTTTTTTCACGCATCTATAAATTTAAATAAAGCCACCTTTCAGACATTAACATAATTCTAATAGTGCCCATCAAAGCATTTTCATCTTTCTTTATAGAAATTAAAAGTCACATTATAACAACACTATCTAGATTATTGTTCTACTCAAAATGATGACATTCAACTTCATCGCCAGTAAGGATATGAGGAATCATACGGATAAGCACACCCTTAGGACCAAATTCCGCAAAGCTTTTAATGCCAGCTTCTGACATTGCACCCACAGCTTGATACCAATGAACAGATGAAATCATTTGCTTTTTTACTAATGAATAGATATTTTCCGCCTCGTTTATAGCCTCTGGGTGCGCATTCATATAAAGTGGACATATAGGATTTTTCCAATCCATCTTTGCTAATTCCTTAGCAAATTCTTTGTTTGCATCATTCATCAATGGAGAATGGAAAGCGCCGCTAACAGCCAAAGGAATACACTTTGCCCTGCCCTCTTTCTGCTTCAACTCTTCAATTGCTTCTTCTACAGAATCTTTATAGCCACTTAGCGCAAACTGCTTTGGCGTATTATAATTTGCAATGCGTACAACCTTGCCCGTCCTTTCTGTAATACTATTAACAACTGGCTCTATATCTTCCTTCGCTAAACGCAAAACAACATACATAGTCCCTTCATTGTTAGGATCGGCTTCTGCCATAAGTTTACCACGTAAAGTAACTAATTGTAATACCTCATCAAAACTAAGAACTTTTGAAGCAGCAAGAGCTGAAAATTCGCCTAGGCTATGCCCCGCAAAAGCTGCTGCATCAATTTTCTTATGATATTCTAACCATATCCCTAAATTTGCAGCTGTAAGAGCTGGTTGCAAGTTTGGTGTATAAGCCATAAGAGTTTCATCATTACTCTCCCAATAAATCTCACGAAGCGGAAGTGATGAATATTTCTCCGCCTTAATCCAAAGATCCATTATTTCTGAATGCTTTTCGGCAAGTTCTTTACCCATCTGTGCGTTTTGAGAACCCTGACCTGGAAAAAGAATAGCTGTTTTTGACATATAAATTCCTCTAAATTCAATACAATAGAAACATTTTCTCTATCTATTTATTACTAAAAAATTAATATAATAATTTGTCCATTATTCCAATTATAATAAGACTTTTTTCTTTTCTGACAAGTCCAATATACACTATTTTATTCATAAAACAATCATTAATTTTTATTGCACTTTTTTTGATTAGAAAATTTTTTGAGTTGTTAGTTTTTTTGGGGGAGGGAAAACCAAAACTTTTTAGTTTTGTTTGACTTGGGGGAGGGAAAACCAAAACTTTTTAGTTTTGTTTGACTTGGGGGAGAGAAAA
>CAYJDN010000214.1:0-4014 GCA_964368925.1 uncultured Desulfovibrionaceae bacterium
TGCTACATTTTATTTCTTTCTGCTACAATATTCTCCTACATTGATAAAAGTCATTTGCATAAAGTAATGCTCAAGTGCGTAATAAGAAAAAATAAGATAGAATAAGAAAGAATAAGAAAAAAGCATGGGCTTATTAGGCCATACTTTATAAGAAAAAAAGAGCAGTAATTTTGTAACTGCTCTTTTATTTTTTATTTTTTATTATGAATTTGTATCATTATTTATAGAGTATAAAGCACAATTTTTTATATTATTTTTTTTATTATTTGTTCTATTAGAATTTATAACCAAGTGAAATTCCAAGAGAGTGAGCTGTGGTTTCTGATTTGCTATCTTGATGTACGCCTGAAATAGTAGAACGTCCATAATCTAGATCGTTAACCATGTGATATACATAAGCCACATCAGCTGTGAAATTGTTAACTTTGAATCCTGCACCAGTCGCAAAGTTCCAACGTCCGTTTGATGGAGCGATATATTCGGCGTATGCTGATGAAATAGGTGAAGTTTCATGGCTAATACCACCACGAACAGTGAGCCAATCAAGCACGTCATATTCAGCACTTAATGAGAATACCCAAGTGTCGTCCCAATGTTTTGGGTTTGTTATTGGATTTGGTAAGCCTGGTATTCCGTTGTCATGGTAGAGATCTAAGTTTTTGTATGATGACCAACCAACAAAACCAAGCATTGCTTCAAGGTCTAATTGTTCATTTACTTTATAACCAACAGCAAATTCTATTTCTTGTGGAAGTTTTAGTGTTGTTGTGCCTTTGGTGCTTAGTGTAGCAACAGGGGAGGCCATAGTAATTTTACCGTCATAATAGTAATTTACTGGTGAACGGTATGTTAAGCCAACTGTCCATTGTGGATTAATACGCAGATGTGCAGCGAAGTTTAACGCAGCAGCATATGCCATTTCAGTTGATTCGATCGTTGTTTTTGCATTTATGCCAGGAGCCAGTGGAGCAACATTTTTTAGTGTTACATCTGAACCGCTTAGTTCAATGCCGCCAGCAAGTGATAGCATGTCATTTACACGCCACGCAATTACTGGATTAGCGGTAATTGTAAATACGTCTACGGCAGTAACGACTGCGCTTCCTGCCCATTTTTCATCGAATTCGTTAGCTGACCCAAAACGAGAAAACACGCCTAAACCAAGTGAAAAAGAGTCATTTAATTTATAAGTAGCGTAGGCATTTGGTACAATGCTTACTGAGCTTTTTGCTTTTTCAGAAAAGCTTCCTAGAGTTGTGTTGCCACTAATTTCGATTGAAGGGAAAACAATTTGAGAGCCAAGCATTAAATTGATTTTTCCGTCTAATTCTGTCATCGCAGCTGGGTTATATGCTACTGTTGAAGCATCTCCACCTCGTGTAACAAGGCCGCCAGCAAGGCTAGCGCCTCTAGCGGACCAGTCTTGTAGGGCAAAACCTTCTGCATTAGAGATGCTAGGCATTGCTAAAATAGTTAATAGACATGCTGTGAAAGCATATTTGAATGTTTTAGTTGTTAAAGAAAATTTATTCATTTTTACTCCTATATTAAATTTGAGTTGACCATACAAGCGTATTATGAATAAGTCAATCTAATTTGCTAAATACGCATATAAAAGTATAAATTTGTTACAAATTTGTCCAATTCGCCACCTTTTGAAAAACATTATTACTTGTGTGACACTATTTTCATCTATTCAAAATATTATGAAAATAAAAACCCCTAGTTTAAGCATTTTTTGTGGGAAAATATACTTAAACTAGGGGGCAAAGGGAGGTAATTTATTGTATTAGTTTATTCAGATTGTGCAGCAATGTTTTTATTTTGCTTATAGATAATGCCGTAAATGATTGCTAAGTTAGCAACAAGAACTAAAGCGAGGATAATGGAAGAATTCATCACACCAAGCTGTGGCATAATTGGTTTTACAAAGATAACAAAAGGCGTAAAGAAAAAGAGCTGTACTAATACAACAAGGCCCATTTCAATAAGTACTGGTGATTTGAAGTTTGGATCAACAATACGTAATAAAAGTAGGGCGTTAGCGCCTGTGCCTGTTGCATAACCTAATAAGGACATAGCTCTTTCCATGCCATATTCTGAAAGCATTTTGCCATAATAAATACAAACAAAGCCTGTTGAAATAGCACCTGCTATAGTTGCAATTGTGATTGGCCAGATGAGGCTGTCTAATGCCTTGATATCAATACCTAAAAATACGCCCCACACAAGTAAGTCAACACACATACCAGTTAAAGCTTTTGTTGTGCCATTATCTAAAAGGTAAGCAACATTTATGCTTGTCACGAATTTTTTGTATAAATTTGACACGATAAGTGAAAATAAGAAGAGCATACCAAATGCCATACCTGCATAACGTGCTAGTCCTATTACTTCAAGCTTTAGAAACTTTTCCATTGCAAAAGCAGCAAGGAATGCAAGGCCGTATAGAAATAGCATTACAGCAAAGTGATAGCCTAAAGTGTTTATATTCGCATTATGGGTAGTTTCCATTGCATAAGCACGTGTGTTTTCAGGGTCCATAATGCCAGAAGTAAAGTCATTAGGGAGTGAAATATTATCTTTATCAGCAGTCATGCCTTTTTTAACAAGATATCTAGCCAAAATAGTACCCATTACGCCTGCAACCAAGAAGCCAGTAGCAGCAAAAGCAAAACCAACATTCACAGCATTAGGCACTTGGAATACTGTTTCCCAAATAATACCAGTGGATTGCGCTTGACCAGGCCCTTGAGTGAAACCAACTGCAAGTAAAGCACCAGTAATTGTAGGAACATCTACAGGAGAAATTGCATTCCAAATTCCAAAAATACCAATACCAACAAGAGTTTGTAATGCATAGGTTACAGTAAGCATAACAGCAATCCAAATAGCACCTTTGGCAATTTTAGCTTTGCTAGAATCTTTGTTTTTTTTATCACCTTTTATAAGCCCAATACCGATGAAGTTAAAGGCAAATAAATGGAAGGTAATAAAGGCAAAAGCGCCTTCAGAAATTGGCTTATAACCACCGTCCATAGGCAGACCAATCAAATCAAAACGCATAAGAATAAAACCAAGCATACCACCAATTAAGCTTGCGGGCATTAGGAAATCTTGTAAAATTTTTATCTTTGCTCTAAGAATTACACCTATTTGTAGTAAAAAACCTATCCAAATAAATGCACCAATGTAGGGTAGGAAACCTGCTGACATAAATTCTCCTTGGTATATAAGTTTAAAACACGTGGCTCTTGTAGACTGTCGACAAGATAATTCACATTTATCACAATTATCATAGCATGGCAAGAATTATTTACAATATGTAAGTAGGGATTGCTATTTTTTTGAATAGACAATTTTATGACTTGAGAGAGTAAAATTTTTACTTATTTGGTCTAATATTACTTTTAATCAATAATCATTTACTTATCTACTATGAATCAATATTATTTTATGATTTTATAAAATAGTACCCTCATTTTCTTTACCTTGCTAATCGGTGCAAACTATAGTATGTTGGTTTGGTAATTAATGCACTATAAATTATTGTATCTTTTATGAAGTCGCTAAATGTCTATACGCTTAGAAAATCATCGAGATGGATAAATTTTAGTTTTGTTTGTTTTAGGAGAGAATTTTTATGTTATCAAAGAATGCAGTTGGCAATTTGATTAATCGTTATAGGGCAGTATTGAAGAAGTGTCATTTATTGAATACTTTTGGTACTTTAGCTTTAGCTTCTAGCTTTGTCTTGGGTGGGGCTGGTTTTGCTCAGGCATTTACGCCCACTTTAGATGGTTTAGATGTGGCAGGCATACAGGCTATTATGCGGGCGACGACAGCGCCTGATTTAGATGGAGATGGCAATATTACACAACGTGAAGAAGATGATTGGAGATATTTTATAGATAATTGGACACTTGATCCTGATTCTAGTTATGTAGTGACTGCCGATGTTACAGCGAATGACCCCGCATATTTCACAACTTTCACAACAAAGGTAGAAAATGC
>CAYJDN010000215.1:0-3967 GCA_964368925.1 uncultured Desulfovibrionaceae bacterium
TGTTCAAATCAGGTGCATAATGCTTTGGGCTAAAATCTCATGACGACACTAGCTAAAAGAATTTTTTATTTGCTTTGTTACTATAAATAAAAATTGAGAAGGAGAAATATTATGGGCCAAGTAACTTCATCTTTACCTTTCAGCAATCATTTGAAATCTATTTGTGTTTTCATCAAAAGTTTTAAAGCTAACCCTAAAGGCATCGGGATGCTTTTGCCCAGCAGCACTTTTCTCACCAAAGAGATAGCAAAGCAAATTCCCGAAAATATCATTTTGAAAATTCAAAAGCAAGTGGCCGAAAAAAAACAAGATGAAAAACAATTTTACATAATAGAACTTGGAGGCGGCACAGGTTGCGTAACCAAGGAGATTCTCTCAAGGGGGATACCACTAAGCAGGCTCATTGTTTTTGAAAATTCTTCTGAGATGGCTAATCTCCTAAAAAGCAAATTTCCGGCCTTACATGTTTTGCAGGACGATGCCGCAAACATGGAAAAATATCTTCCGCAAAATGCGAAGATTGCCGTCATTATTTCTTCGTTGCCCTTTTTATCATTGCCGGGAAATATGAGTGAAACGATTGTCAAAACTCTGGCCAGCACGGCAAAGGATTCTTTGCTTGTTCAATACACATATTCATTTAAAGAAAAGTCATTTTTGGAGGAAAAAGGCTTCAAGGCAAAACGAAAAAAAGCAGTATTTCTAAATTTTCCACCTGCTCAAGTGATTAATTATTCATGTTAAAAACGTAAATTAATGTTGCAATTATAAAGATAAGGAGAACTACCATGAAAATTTTATCAGCAATTACTGTGGGGCTATTTTTTATCTTGCTATCAGTTGCTGAAGTTTTTGCGGGCTATAAAGGGCCTACCTCAAGTGATTTCGTAAAAGGAGACGTCAAAACTGCCCTTGAAGCAAGCGACAACACCCCAATGGCCCTTGAAGGGCATATTATCAGCCATATTCGCAAAGATAAATATTATTTTCAAGATGATACAGGAAAAATAATAGTTGAGATAGACAAAGAAGATTTCTATGAGCTTGAAGTTGATGAAAACACAAGCGTCAGACTTATCGGCAAAATCGACAAAGATTTTGGTAAAGACATTGAATTTGACGTGAAAGAAATTGAAATAATACAATAGTTTTTTTAATCTTTTAAACACATCCTCCCCTAAGCGTATATTCACTGCCTCTGCGTAGAATATACGCTTATTTTTTAGCTAAATTGAGCTAAAATCTTTTACTTTTTTCTCGATAAATAATAAAATTATAAAGGTTATGCGATGGGAACACTTAACACGATGATACTAATTTTTAGTGTGGGGTTTGTTATCTATATTTTTGCTAGATGTATATATCCCTTAAATATTTCAATTTTAGCAAGAACTTCTTCTTTTATTGGGATATTTCTGCTTTCAAATTCCCTGGTAATTGTTCGCGAGCTTTCACGCCTGGGCTTGGAATTTTCATTGGTTGAAATGCGCATATTCACTTTTATTTTTTTAGCTGTTATATTTTTTGCTGTTATACTGATTTTGCGAGATGTGCTTCTTTTGTTTTTTTATGCCCTTTCAAAGCTACTCAGTACAAGTTTCGCATTCACAAAAATACTATCTTCGAAAGCCTTAATTTTATTGGCATTGGCTGGTGGATTAACGATTAGTGGATATGGAACACATTCAGCTATAAAAGTTCCAGATATAAAAGATGTAACCATTACCATTCCAAACCTTCCTGAAAGTTTAAAAGGTTTTGAGATTGTGCAACTCACCGACCTACATATAGGTTCAGCTTTCGACCGCGTTTGGTTGGAAAAAGTGGTAGCCAAAACAAATGCCGCCAACGCAGATCTTATTGTGGAGTGCCTTTTCGGCTACTTGTCAATTCAGAAATAACAAAAATAACTTTACAGTAGAAACATTATGTTTAAAATTATAGACTTACAATATAAAGACTTTATTCAATATAAAAATATAAACATCTTGGCCGAAAAAATTAATTTCATTAAAGGTGAAAGCGGTTCCGGCAAAAGCACTTTACTTAAACTTCTTAACAAAACCGCTGACTTTTCAGCCGGAGATATTTTGTATAAAGGAAAATCACTTAGACAATACGAAAGTATAGCTTTGCGGAAAGAAGTGAAACTTATTTCGCAAGACCCATTTTTATTTTCCGGGACAATTAAGAATAATTTTCTGATTTTTTATGATTATTGTGATACAGAGTTGATTTCAGAAGGAAAAATGAAATATTTTCTCAGCTTACTGGAAGCAAATTTTGATTTGACCACTGAATGCGATAATTTATCAGGTGGCGAAAAGCAAAGGGTATATATTGCCATTTGCCTTTCTTTGGAAGCGGGAACAATTATGCTTGATGAAGCGACTTCGGCCTTGGACTGCAAATGTGCACATAAAATTTTTACAAATATTATCAGCTATATAAAAGAAAATAATAAAACATTAATTGCTATTAGCCACGATGAATCACTCATCGAAAAATTTGCGGAAAACATCATAGATTTAAACGGAGTAAACGCAAAATGGATAAAGCCGCTGAAATTAGCATAGTCAATTTTTCTTTAATTTACTTGCTCCTTATCTTGATCGGCGTGGTGATGAAAGCAAGTAAAATATCACATACAAAGCTCCTTTTGGTGGCCAGCATCAGAATGACTGCTCAGCTTATTTTGGCCGGATATGTCTTGATGTATTTACTAAAAGAAGCGCCTCCGGTGTTGATTATTTTGTATGTGGTTTTGATGACGGCCTTTGCCATCCATAGAGTATTGGCCGTAAACCAAGGGATAAACAAACGATTTAAATATATTATAGCAGTCTCTATTTCTTCATCAGCCCTTGTAATTATTGCTTTTTTCATCAAAATAGTGGTGGGGGAAAGCATTCTGAACCCGCAGTATCTCATTCCCATAAGCGGCATGATTATCGGTAATGCCATGACAGGGGTAGCTCTTGGCGTTAAAACTTTTACGGCCAAAGTTAAAGATTCCAGGCTACAAATTGAAGTTTTACTCAACTGCGGCGCAACACCGAAAAAAATTCTTTTGCCCATGGTCAATGAGGCTCTGGAAACCGCTTTATTACCAACCATAAACGTAATGCTGGGTATGGGGATTGTCTCTTTGCCCGGAATGATGACTGGGCAAATTCTTTCCGGCGAATCACCGCTTACAGCTATTGTTTACCAAATTTCGATCACTATCGGCATATCGGCTGTTGTTTGTTTGGCTACCTTTTTATCCTTAAATTTTGGGTATAAAACGCTTTATAATAAGGAAAATCAGTTATAGGAAATGTAGATTTAACAAGGAAACGCTAATAAACCTGTGTTTCCGTAATAAAAACTTGCAAACGAGGTGATAAGATGTGGAAAAAAACGTCTGTGATATTAAACTCTTTAGTCAGTTTGCTTGCATTGGGACACTCATCTTTAATGGCAGCGGAACCATCATTGACTTACCAGATTCACCTTGAGGTGCAGAATCCTGCCAAAGCCAGCATAGAGGTTGATACTAGCCGCTTTCCCGAAGTCACGGTAGAAACATCCAGAACGCTACGGCAATCATCTCAGCCCCAAGTGGAATGCCTACAGACGGGGGGCCAAGCGGTCACCGCAATCTTTGGCCAACCGCTAAAGTGCCAAAAATTACGCTGGGATATTGAGTTTGAACACGTGGGAATTGATGGTTTTGACGCCGCCCGGCAAAGTAACGCTTACTCGCCAACCCAAGGGTGGCATTTGCTTTCCGAGTGGAATAGTTTGCCGCGGATTCAAGAAGCCAAACGCACCCGCATTTGTGTGGAGACGGAAACACTTTGCCGAGATTTGCCCCCAGCCACTTCCCCGCCACTATTTTTGGCTTGGGGATTTACCGAACATAAGCTTAAAGTGGACGGTATGCAGTTAAGGGTGTTGACCGACCAACCGGAACTAAATCAAC
>CAYJDN010000216.1:0-3941 GCA_964368925.1 uncultured Desulfovibrionaceae bacterium
TTGCATCGGCTTTTAAAATAGCTATATCTAGCGTACCATTTTGCACTTCAAGCGTACCACCACTATTAACTGCTATATTGTTTGCACTGACAGTTTTACCAGCTGCATTAACATTCATAGTGCCGTTATTTGTCACAGTATTTGCAAAACTCACCTCTGAAAATATATTTGTTGTTGCGCCTGCATTAGTTGTCAAATCACCACCGAAATCACTTGTGTATTCTGCGCCAGTATTACCAAGATTGAGTGTGCCTTCATTTGTGATTGCGCCAACGCTTAGAGATGTATTTGCATCTACACCTGTGATAGTTAACTCAGAGCCACTTAAAATGGTAGAATCTGTGATAGAACCACTAGCAATAATATTGGTAGCACTAACAGTTTTATTTGTGTTAGAGCCATCTAAATTTTTACCCAATACACCTGCGCTCAAATTGCCGTTTCCATAGCCACCATGAACAGTTGTGAGCGAATAAGTGTCACTCATATCAAGCCCATCAAAAGTGATTGTACCAGTGCTTCCTGTGAGTGTAAGTGTATTTTTTAGAAGATTTTCATACACTTCCTTACTTTCAGCCTTAGGAACTGTGATGTTTATTCCTGTAAGCGTGAGATTTCCATTATTTGTAAGCTCTTTGTTAACAGCAACACCCTTACTAAAAGAGCCATCTGCGCTAAAAGTACCAAAATCAGAAGCTTTAGCTATAAGCGTAGCGCCCTGCGCTGTTTCAAATTGGCTTGCGTCTGCATTTACTGTTAAAGTGCCATTTGAAAGATCAAGAGAACCATTTTTTACTTGCATATTGCCTGCTTCCCCAAGGGTAAGGCCACCATTTAAAACGACTTTTGACTCTACTGTAAGGGAGCTGTTTGCTCCAACTGTAGATAAACCACCAGTATAGCTTATTGTATTTGTATTGCTTTGTTCTCCCAAAATGAGAGTGCCATAGTTAATTATATTGCCCCCATTCATAAGGCTGTTATTCTGATTATTTCCTGTAAGAGTAAGGCTTGTGCCACTTTCAATAGTAGAGTCTGAACTGCCTTGAGCATATTCTTCTGTATTCGTAACAATTTGCGAAGCAGTAATACTATTTGCTGATAAAGTTCCCGCCATAATATCTTCATTGCTTAAATTAGCATTATCTGGCACATAGCTAAGCGAATAAAGGCCTGTTAGGGAAGCTTCATCGAATTTTACTGTGCTTAAGTCAGTAAATTGATTAGTCCATGCGCTTTCTTGTGGTAATTTTATACTTTGTACTTTTGTAGCACTGTAAAGAGTAACAGGAGCGTTATTATTCTCAAGCTGTTTTTTCACATCTCCTTGCTCGAAAGCATTTGTTGTAAAATTCCAAGCTCCAAATTGCTCAGCCTTAGCAAGGAGGCCATCAACACTTTTACTTAGTGTAAAGCTATCCGCATCGGCAGCTACTTTTAAAGTGCCTTCACGAATATCAATTTTGCCAGTAATAAGTGCTAGTCTAGCATTGCTGTCTATAGATAAAGTACTATTTTGAAGTGTTAGATTGCTCAAATTCAGGGTATCACCGCTAGACACAGTAAACGTGGCATTCTCATCTAAATTAAAATCAAGTACTGTACTCAATTGGTTAATATTAGTATTGCCTGTGATGAAATCGCCCTTAACTGTGAGGCTCTCTTTGACGTTAATATTTCCGCCATTTGTAGTAATAGCAATTTGTCCTTCTTCAGCAGTGCCATTTTTGAAGCTGCCTTGATCTATTGTAAGATTGTTGCTGAAAGTTAGATTACCGCCGTAAAGGGTGTAGGCTCCGTTTATGGCTTGTGTAGATGAGCTAGTAAGATCAATATTCTCTTCGATGACAGCTAGCTCAGCATTTTGATGAATGTTTATAGTGCCTAAGGGTGTTATATTCTGCTCTGGCTTTATTATGTCAAGTACCATCGAACCCTTATCATTAATATTTATAGTGCCGTGATTTTCAAAAGCTATGCTTGAAAGGTTAGCAGCCACATTAAGTAATCCGCCTTGGTTCACAGTGATGGATTTTGCATTATTAAGAGGATTAATATTAAAGTTATTTTCGCTATCAGGCTTAATAAGATATAGCCCACCATTTGTGCTATTATCGCCATTGATAACGACATGATAATCGCCTGAAGCTTCTATATGATCATATAAATTATAGCTTCCGTTTGAATATATATTGAAAGTGACAGTGTCTGCCCCGTCAAGATAGATAGCAGTAGGGTTATTATTAACACTATTATCGCTTATCTCATAGTTTTGACCAATGTTTGTGAAAGTGAGATTGCTTGTGCTATAAATTGCGCCAGCCTTACCTGAAGCATCTGTATTTGTATTATTTTTAAAAGAACCACTTAAGAGAGATATATTACCCGTATTATGTAAAACGCTTGTGTCGCCATAATACTGTTCAAAAGAAACATCTGAAAGTGTAATATTACCAGCATTCTTAACAACACCCTTAGAAACAATTATGTCTTGCATCATAAGGTTTGCGCCACTTGCTACTTCAAGAGTATTGGGGGTAGTTAAAATAAGTGTATTCCCATTACCAAATACGCCAAGCTCGCTTCCAGAATTTAAAGATTCGTTAAAGCTGAAAACGTTATCACCAAGGAGTGAAAAGGTGGCTATGCCATTAGTGTTAGCTTCCGTAATAGCATTGTTAATGCCACCAATATTAGATAGCACGAAATGTGTACCATTATAGCTATAGCTATTTGTATTAGTGAAAGCTTTGGCGAATGATGCACCATTTACTGTAATAGCAGGGCTATCAAATGACGGGGCATCTAGTATATTAAAAGCTACAGTGCCATTAATAGTGTCGCCACTTAGAACATCAGCTACACCCCCAGCTAAATTTACGTCTATATAGAGTGTAGAGCCAGCTTCTGTTGTAAGTGTGGCATCTACACGATCCGTAAGTTCCCTATCAACAAGTGATAAAGAGCCTGCGTGTAGATTCACATTATTATCTGAAACATAGTTATGCAACATAACAAGGCCATCGTTGCCAATGCCGTATGCGCTTCTGTCTGCATTTATTTCAATACTACCACTACCATTGCCTACAATCTCATCTTTTATACGCACAAGGCCGCCAGCTTCGGCATTCAGGTAGATTTTGTTGATGTTATATATTGCATTAGAGCTGCCATTTGCAGTATTGTCCGCAAAAAGTGATGCTTGCCCAGTTTTTGCACCAATACCCACAGTGCCAGAGTTCCATATAGCGCCGCCAGTAACTCCAGTTCCTGTGGCTGTATTGCCAATGAAAGAACCAAGAATAAGATTGACAGTGCTATTGCTATCATTATACAGGGCGCCACCGCCTTCATTATCTATTGTATTGCCAGTAAAAGCATAAGAATTGCCAATAAAATCACCAGTAATAGTGTCTATGTTAATTGCACCAATGTTGCTGTGGGTATAGTTCATTATAGCTCCACCACCTGTGCGGATAGCGTCTGAGGTAGCACTATTGTTTATGAAATCACCTTTTATATTATTTATGTTGATATTATAATTACTAGCGTCGTTCATTATAGCACCACCAGAAGAGGTTAAGACTTTATTGCCTATAAAGTCGCCTACAATATCACCTATAAGAACATTCGCATTCAAAGCTGAATTATACAAAGCACCACCAGAATTTGCTTGATTATTGATAAAATCAGCTTCTAAATAAGTAATAGTGCCTGAGTTGCTTATTGCACCGCCAGAACCTAGAGCAGAGAACATATTTTGAAAAGTCATGTCATAGACATTAAGCTTTGCGCCAGATTCTACATTGACAGCAGAAAAGTTGCTTATGCCGTCAAGAATGTAATTGTTTCCATACATAGTGAGGTTTGAATTAGCCACTAAGTAACCACCAGAATCAGAAAGGTTTGAATCTTTTGTGAGCGAGAAAGTGGCAAAGCCG
>CAYJDN010000217.1:0-1486 GCA_964368925.1 uncultured Desulfovibrionaceae bacterium
AAAATTCTTGTTGAGGGTGCTTTCTTCCGCCCTTAGGAGGAACATTTGCAACCGTACCTTCAATAATCTTCAATAAAGCTTGCTGTACGCCTTCGCCAGAAACATCACGTGTGAGCGAAGCAGATTCGCTTTTACGAGAAATTTTGTCGATTTCGTCTATATAGATAATACCACGTGCTGCTTTTTCTAAATCAAATTCAGCGTTTTGCAGAAGTTGTACTAATATATTTTCAACATCTTCGCCTACATAACCAGCTTCTGTGAGCGTGGTTGCGTCGGCAATGGCAAAAGGTACGTTCAGGATGCGTGCTAGCGTGCGAGCAAGCAAAGTTTTACCTGAGCCAGATGGGCCAACAAGCAAGACATTGCTTTTTTCAAGCTCTACAGCGGCAAGATCAGGATCTATATCTTGTTGCCCTAGTTCAGCAAAAACTCTTTTGTAGTGATTGTAAACCGCAACTGAAAGAACTTTCTTTGCTTGGTTTTGTCCAATAACATATTCATCAAGCTTTGCTTTTATCTCGTGTGGAGTTGGCAAAGTGATGACTTCTTCTTGCGAATTGTTTATGATTTCATGGGCTTGATTGAGCTGTTCATTCGTTCTTTGAATGCAAGTGTCACAAATAGCCACATCGTCTTGAGTAAGAAAGAAGCGTGCTTGGTATTCATTTTTACCACAAAATGAACATACTTTTCCTTTAGATTTGCCTTGTTTATCTGACATTATTTATTTCCTAAATCACTTCTTGAAGTGAGAATATGGTCAATAATACCGTATTTTAGCGCCTCTTCGGCAGACATATAATTGTCACGTTCGGTATCATTCGTAATTTTTTTAACACTTTGTTTTGTTCTTTCAGCAAGAATTCTATTCAAAGTTTGCTTTGTGCGAGAAAATTCTTTAATGTGGATATCCATATCAGTTACTTGTCCACGTGTTCCAGCGGAAGGCTGATGGATCATAATTCTTGCGTTTGGAAGTGAATAACGCATTCCAGGCTCTCCACCAGCTAATAAAAAAGCGCCCATGCTTGCGGCTAAGCCCATGCAAACTGTTGCTACTGGTGCTGAGATGAAGTTCATAGTGTCGAAAATAGCAAAGCCAGCTGTCACTGAACCACCAGGAGAATTGATGTAAAAATGTATTTCTTTATCAGGATCTTGAGATTCTAAAAAGAGTAATTGTGCACAGATAAGTGATGCAGAAGCGTCATTTACTTCTGTATTTAATAAAATAATTCGGTCTTTTAGTAGACGTGAAAAAATATCGTAAGAACGTTCACCACGTCCTGATTGTTCAACAACTATTGGAATATTATAACTCATCTGCCACTCCTTCATGTGCTTTGAATTATAGCTTTTGTCTTCTTATTACTATGAATAAAAATAAATCGCTATTTTCTTTTTTAAACTAAAGCTTTATTGCCTTTTTTATAGGAAATGCTCTTAACGTCATTATATACGTTAAGAGCGCTCCTAATTATGT
>CAYJDN010000217.1:1496-3928 GCA_964368925.1 uncultured Desulfovibrionaceae bacterium
TATGTATATAATTGCTATTATTCAGCTTCTGTTTGATTTGCTTCTTCAGCTTGTTTTGCTTTTTTTGCTTCAACTTCTTCAGCTACTTTTTTGATAGTTTCTTCAAAGTCTTCTGCTGTTTTTGGTTCTACTTTATTGCCATCTTTATCAACGATAACTTTATTTACTCTTGCATAAAGCATTTCAGCTGCTTTTGAAGCAAGAAGTCTTTCAGAAACATCGTTGATAGCGCCATTTTGATACAATCTTTCCATAATTACTTGTGGATCTTGTCTTGTATCTTGAGCTGCTTTATAGATGTATTCTTGTAATTCATTTTCAGAAACGCTTAGTTTTTCTTTATAAGCAAGAGCTAATAAGAAAGTTTGTGCTTTTGCATGTTTAGCTGCTTCTACTTCTGCTTCCGCTTCCATTCTTGCAATTGTTTCGCTCATTTCTTTTGAATCTTGGCCTTGTGAAGCTAAGAAGTTACGAGCTTCCATGAGTTGTTCATGTTTGTGTTGAGCGATAAGGCTTGGTGGTATTTCAAATTCTAGTTTTTCTAAAATGTCGTCCATAAGCTTTGCTTGAGCATCAGCTTTGATTTTTTGTAATTGCTGTGTCATTACATTTTCAGTTACGAAATTGTTTAGACCTTCTAAGCCGTCAAATCCGAAGCGTTTTGCAAATTCTTCGTCTAATTCAGGAAGGTTTTCTTTTGAAATAGAGTGAAGTTTTACATTCATGTCGATTTCTAAACCACGGTAGGTTGGATCTGGATATTCTTCAGTAACTTTAATCTTACCATTTTTAGATTCGCCAACCATCATAGTACGAACAATTTGTTGAACGTCAGTTTCAGCATTAGGAATGTCTGATCTGATTTGAATTTGAATGTTTTCGCCCTTCATGCCAGGAACAGGTTTTCCTTCAAAAGTGCCGTCTACGTCGATAAGACAAATGTCGCCATCTTCTGGATTTCTTGCTTCTTCAACAGGCTCTAAGCTAGCGCCAGTTTGTTTTATTCTGTGGATAAGATTTTCAAATTCTTTAGGATCTGGAGTAGCTTCTGGAAGTGTTACTTCAAGATCTGAATATTCAGGAAGTGTGATTGCTGGTAATACTTCAAAAGTACAAGCAAAATCGTAAGCAGAGCCACGTTTTAACTCATTGTTTTCGTTACCTTCGATTTCAACCGCTTCAATGCGTGAAATTGGGTGAAGATCTTCTTTAGCAAGGCTTGCTTGAATGTTTGAATTGATCATTTGATCGTTTGCACGAGCAATAACTTCTTCTGAATATCTTTTTTCAATGATATTTGCAGGTACTTTACCCTTTCTAAAACCTGGAATATCAACAGATTTTGCGACTTGCTTAATTGCAGCATCTAAATATTTATCTACATCTTCCTTTGTGAAGTTTAGAATAAGTTTTCTTTTAACGCTTGTTGGAATTTCAATAGTGTGTTGCATAAAGCCTTCCTGAAAAAGTGATTTAATAATTTTGTGCATGCACAGGGCTGTGAAAATGTAAGCTCTAATGGTATGCAAACAAACTTTTTAACATACACTTAAAGCGATTGCAAGCAAATTCTTCTTGCTTTCATGGCTTTTTCTTCCTAATTTTAGCTTGTTGATAAGACTTGCAATTTCTTCTATTATTGTATACTCTCTTTGTAAATTTTGTGGAGGGAAATATGGCACGTATAATTGCTATTGCGAATCAAAAAGGTGGAGTAGGTAAAACCACCACTGCCGTTAATTTGGCATCTTCACTTGCAATTATGGAGAATAATGTTCTTTTAATTGATTGCGATCCTCAAGCAAATTCAACCTCTGCATTAGGGTATGAGCAAGAAAAATTAGAAAAAAATCTCTCCACTTCATTTTTTAATTTTGATGAAGTAAGAGAAGCCCTACTACAAACTCCCACACCATTTTTACATCTTTTGCCTTCTTCAACCGATCTTGTAGGCGTTGAAATTGAATTAGTAGATAAAATGGCTCGTGAATACTATTTAGCTGAATTATTAGAGTCTATTGTAGACGATTATGACTTTATTATACTCGATTGCCCACCCTCGCTAGGGCTTATTACTCTAAATTGCCTTTGCGCTGCTAAAGAATTGCTTATTCCACTTCAATGCGAATTTTTTGCACTAGAAGGCATAGTGAAGCTTATGCAAACCTATGAAATTGTAAAGAAAAGATTAAATCCTGAACTTGAATTATTAGGCATAGTGCTCACAATGTACGACATTCGCAATAAGCTTTCTCGTCAAGTAAAGTCAGAAGCTGAAAAATGTTTCCCAAATCATTTATTTAAAACCCTAATCCCTCGAAATGTAAGGTTAAGTGAAGCGCCTAGTCATGGTAAATCTATTTTGCATTACGACATAAAATCAAAGGGCGCAGAAGCCTATTTAGATTTTTCAAAAGAAGTAGTCACACGCA